>NZ_JAEHBX010000002.1:0-221706 GCF_016483395.1 Bacillus cereus group sp. N21 | reverse complement strand
AGGTATAAATCTACTGCTTTTTTCTTAAATTCTATATCGTAAGTTACTCTAATTTTACCCATAGAAAAAATCCCCTCCATAGTAAACAGATTAATGTGCTTTCTTTTTACTGTCTACTATAAGGGGATCATATCACATCTGCAGGCGCCTTTTTTAATAGATTGTAGTTGTATGACCAACCGTTGCAACAATTGCATCGTCCCTGATGGGAATAAATTTGAGTGTTGTTTGTAGATTATTAACAGAAGTATGTTGACTCATAAGACGGCTATCTATTCGTGTAATAAAATCTGTTAAATATGCTGAGATAAAGGCATAAGGAATTCTTCGTTCATTTAATAAATAAATGATTTGTTCTTTTGTTTGTACTCCTACACCGTGCCCATAAAAAAAGAAATTTCCTAAATAAATGGCATTCTCTCCTTGCCACTCAACCGAAGTTGGATTTACTTGTGGGTTTTTAAAGTAAACAAGATCGCCAGGAACGATATCCCCACCGGTTTTTGTCACCAGTTTTAAATCTTGATCATAATCCCATGTATATAGTAGAAGGTTTGCGAATAAGTGATTAAAGATTTGGTCATCATATAGAGCTAAAAGTGCTTTGTAAAAAATAATAATCATTGCTGTTGCACATTCTGTTCCGTATTTTTTTCCGTTTTTAAAAATATCTCGTATCGCGACGGAGGGTGGTACATTTGGGAGTAGTTGAAACCCTCCCAGTGGTGTCCTTTGCCAAAATTCAGGGTTACAATAGGACTCTTGGAATGTACGGAATTGAAGTCCGCTTTGAAAGAGTTCTAAGGCAGATGTAATAATATGAATTCGTAAATTTAGATCGAAAATGAGTTCATCAGCCGTTCGGAATGCATATACTTCTTGATTTCCAGCCATAATGGCTAATATTTGTTGTTTCTCAGTAGCGAACGGTTCGCTTTCACTCGTGATATAAGGATGTACAATAGAACGACCAATCACAATCATAACTGTATCCCCACCTATACGTTACATTCTTTAGTATGGTATGAGTAAAAGAAAAAATGGTGAAAAAAAAGCCTATCAAATGATAGGCTTATATTCTTTAATAACGCGTAATGTTTGTAATGTCATGTCTTCGGGACCTTGTACTGGCAGACCCGCTTCTAAATTTTTATGAATGTAATCTAAGTTTTCTTGTGTAATAATTTCACCTGGAGTAAAGATTGGAATCCCTGGTGGATAAACCATTACAAAATCAGCTATAATGCGGCCAGCAGCATTTTCAAATGGGATGACCTCTGTCTCTGAATAAAAAGCATCTCGAGGAGAGAGGGCAAGTACAGGGATTTCTGGAATTTCAACTTGTACTTGAACACCTTTGTCCGCTCTATCTTTAAATGTAGTTGCTAGTTTTTGTAAGGCCTGGATGAGAATGTTGGTTTCATCCTCTGTATCCCCTAATGTAACGAGGCATAGAATGTTATATAAGTCCGAAAGCTCGACTTCAATGTTGTAATGTTCTCTTAACCATAATTCAGCCTCATGACCTGTAATACCTAAATTTTTGACAGATACAATCAGTTTTGTTGGATCATAACTAAATGTTGCATCCGTACCTAACATTTCTTTACCAGGGCAGTATAGGTTTTCAATCTTATTTACAGTATTGCGGACATGTTCAGCTAACTGAATTGTTTTTGTGATTAATTCTTGTCCTTCAGTCGCAAGGCGTTTTCTGGCAACATCTAAAGAAGCCAATAGAATATAAGAAGTTGATGTTGTTGTAAGCATGCTAATAATAGATTGGACATGTTTTACATTCACAAGACCTTCTTTTACATTTAAAATAGAACTTTGTGTTAAGGATCCTCCTAATTTATGGACACTTGTTGCTGCCATATCTGCACCAGCTTGCATGGCTGACATCGGTAGTTCCTCATGAAAATGAATATGAACACCGTGAGCTTCATCTACTAATACAGGCATATCGTAGGAATGAGCTAATTTTACAATTTGTTGTAAGTCTGCAGCAAATCCGAAATACGTTGGGTTAATAACAAGTAATCCTTTTGCATCTGAATGCTCCTCAAGTGCTTTTTTTACAGATTGAATCGTAATCCCGTGTGAAATACCGAGCTTCGGATCAATTTCAGGATGAATGAAAATTGGTTTTGCACCTGAGAAAATAATGGCTGACATTACAGACTTATGAACGTTTCGTGGTACAAGGATTTTATCACCTGGGCCACAAACGCTCATCACCATTGTCATAATTGCACCGCTTGTTCCCTGGACGGAAAAGAAAGTATGATCTGCACCGAACGCAGTCGCTGCTAAGTCTTGAGCCTCTTTAATCATACCTTTTGGATGATGTAAATCATCGAGCGGCGCGATATTAATTAAATCAATTGCTAATGCATTATGCCCAATAAATTCGCGAAACATAGGATCCATTCCTTGTCCTTTTTTATGACCTGGGATATGGAATTGAATTGGATTTCGCTTACTGTGCTCTACTAAAGCGGTAAACAATGGTGTTTTGTATTGGGACAATCTATACACCCCTTCTTCTTTGTAATATTTATTATGAATTGTTTTATGTTTATCTTGTTCAATAAGAAAGTTATTTCCCCTGTATAGTTATATAACCGTCTATAAGAACTTGAATTGTTCTACTTACCATTCAAAAATTTTGTCATGGAAGCTTCACTTTATTTTCAATAAAACAAAAGCATTATATCACCAATGATTATATATGTATAGGGAAAATTATTATTTTTATTATATGCATAATTAGTAGTAAGTTTATTCTTTTATTCGTAGGTAGGAAGCTCTTGGCCCAAGGTTCAGAGAAAACGAAGAGATACGTCGAATCCTACAGATAGAGTTATATTTCATCCTATTAGTTGCAGTCAATAATATCTACCTCTTAAAAATCAGTGAAAGCAAAGAAATTAGGTGGGGGATAGAATGTACGTAAAAGCCCGATTGATCAGGGCTCATAATTAGTGAAGAATGCGAAAGAAATGATTGGAATTTCACTTTATCAGTGGTTCAGTTTCAAACAAGAAAGAAGACATATGTCTTTTATTGCTCTGTTGTCTTCAGTATGAAGGGAGACAATTCCATAATAAAAGAGAAATAGTGTATAATGCAAAGTGGCTATAGCAAAGAAGGTTGAAAGTTTTATTTTTAAGGTAGCATAATGGTAGAAAATAAAAATGGATGAGGTGTACATATGGAATATCAATATCCACTTGATTATGATTGGTCAAATGATGAGATGATTGCAATCGTGACATTCTATGAGGCAATTGAAAAGGCATATGAAAAAGGTATCGTTAGAGAAGAATTGATGAGATTATATCGTCGTTTTAAAGAAATTGTACCGTCGAAAGCAGAAGAGAAGAAAATTGATAAAGAGTTTCAAGAGGTAAGTGGTTACTCTATATATCGGGCAATTCAAAAAGCGAAAGAAGTAAAAGAACAAAAGATTGTAAAAGTGTAAAAATATTTTGAAAATTTAAATTCAAAGTGCTATAATGGGATAACAACTAAAAACGGACAATGTACATTGTCCGTTTTCTACTATGGATTACAAATTTTATATAAAGGAAGGAGTGATTGCATCGTAGCTTCAACCTTTGTAAGAAATTGTTCATCAGTAAGTGTTGAAAATTCTTCTGGTGAGATGTGAATACCTACTAGTAACTCTGCTTTTTTTATAGTGGCTAAGCGTTCAATCATTTTTTGTAATTCATTTGCTTCAAGCATGTTATGCGGTTTTACACCTGGTTTAGTATGGTCAATGGACCAAACGAAGTCATTTGGTATATTTGTTTTTAAATCATTTAAATGTCCTAAGAAGGCATGAGCCGCTTCCACTTTCTGTGGACACTCATAGATTAAACCAAAGTATATGAAAGCGTGGGTTCCCCATAAACCGATTTGAAAATGTGGTAACATTTTATAACCGCGTTTATTTGTTGAAAAAGCAACCCAAGTATCGTTTGGTGGATTGACTTTACGACGTGCGTGTTTCGCTACATGATAGAAGAAAGTTTCACCAGTTTGTTCTGATAAATAATGAGAAAATTGTTCGCCTAGAGCTTCTAATTTAGGATGAATGTTTGTTTTAATAGCATTCATTCGCTCTTCAAGGCCATCAACAGAAAAGACTGCAAAGTCCTTTTCTTTAAATGTTTGTAATGTCATGACTGTTCCTCCAACTCCTAGTTTGTTTTTAATTTTAGCATAGCTTGTACTATTCATAAAAAAATCAGCATAAAAAATTTACGTAAAAAAATATAATTTTGTTGCATAGATGATTTATCCAACATAATATAGTATAAAACAAAAAATCAGAAAATTAAGTCAATTACGGTCCAAGGGCAGACGAATATTGGGAGGAGGCAATAAAAATGAGACAGGTGATTAATGCGTTAAAGAGAACAGATGCTGAAAAAAGAATTCCGGTGCTAAGATTGGAGTTAGATTATGAATTAGCAACGCTATACGATGCAATGATGGAAAATGATAATCAGAAAAAAGAAGAGTGCGTGCAAAAATTAGAAGTACTAAGACTTGAAATGATTCGTTTAGAAGCGTAATAATAGTATATGTATAAAAAATAAGTTGGTGCGAACCTTATAAAGGGTTCGTTTTTTCTGTGAACAGTATAGATCGGAGTGTTTAAACATGCAAGAGGTATGGAAAGAAATCGATACAAATGCAAAGCAGTGGATTCGAGAAGCTGGCGAGCGTTTAATGGCATCATTGCAAAAGACACTTATTGTAGAGACAAAATCAAATGCAGCTGATTTAGTAACAAATATGGATCGAGAAACAGAACAGTTCCTGATTGGGAAAATTAAACAAACATTCCCAGATCATTATATTTTAGGAGAAGAAGGGTATGGAGATGAGGTTGCTTCTTCGGATGGAGTTGTTTGGTTAATTGATCCAATTGATGGTACGATGAATTTTGTTCATCAAAAAAGAAACTTTGCGATTTCAATTGGCATTTATGAGAACGGTATCGGAAAAATCGGTCTCGTCTATGATCCGGTTCATGAAGAACTGTATCATGCTGTAAAAGGTGAAGGAGCTTTTTGTAATGATACATCCATTCCTACTCTTGAGAAAAGTACAGTGGAGCATGGAATAATTGCGTTAAATGCAACTTGGCTCACTGATAATCCATTACTTAATATGGAGAAAATGATGCAGCTTGTGAAATTGGCAAGAGGGACACGATCATATGGATGTGCAGCGCTAGAAATGGTCTATGTTGCAACCGGAAGATTGGATGCTTACGTGACGCCACGATTATCTCCTTGGGATTTTGGCGGTGGAATGATTATTGTAGAAGAAGTTGGTGGTAAGGTGACGACATTTGCTGGCACTACTCTTTCTATCGTGGAAAAAAGCAGTGTATTAGTTGCGAAGCCGGGAGTATATGAAGAGTTACTACCATTTGTATCACAGTAACAAAAAAAGTAAGAGGCCAAGAAGTAGCTTCTTACTTTTTACTGTTACTGTGATTTGCGCATTTTGCGTTTTGTTATAAATCCATATCCAACTGTAACAAATGTGCCAATAATGCAAATAATAATACCGATGGGACTATTTTCAGCAATCATAATTCCAATGCCAATTAAGAAAATAACACCGATAATAGCCGTTAATAAAAAGCGATATTGAATGTGTTCCATATCTTCACCCTCCAATTTCATTTTACTTTCACAAAAGTAAGAATACAACTATATTTTCATTCTTGATTTTATTTTGATTGCCATTGTATCACCTTCGCTCTTATAATAGAGAAGGATTAAAAAGACACTAGGAGTTGGACATGTTGAAAAAACGACAAGATTTACGCAATATAGCAATTATCGCCCACGTTGACCATGGTAAAACAACACTTGTTGACCAATTATTACGTCAAGCGGGGACGTTCCGTGCAAATGAGCACGTAGAAGAGCGTGCAATGGATTCAAATGATTTAGAAAGAGAACGCGGTATTACCATTTTAGCGAAAAATACAGCGATTCACTATGAAGATAAACGAATTAACATTTTAGATACACCTGGACACGCTGACTTCGGTGGTGAAGTAGAGCGTATTATGAAAATGGTTGATGGTGTTTTACTTGTTGTTGATGCATACGAAGGTTGTATGCCTCAAACACGATTTGTTTTAAAGAAAGCATTAGAACAAAACTTAACTCCGATCGTGGTTGTAAACAAAATTGACCGTGACTTTGCTCGTCCTGATGAAGTGGTTGACGAAGTAATTGACTTATTCATTGAGCTTGGTGCAAACGAAGATCAATTAGAGTTCCCTGTTGTATTCGCATCAGCAATGAATGGAACAGCAAGCTTAGATTCAAACCCAGCAAATCAAGAAGAGAATATGAAATCATTATTTGACACAATCATTGAACATATTCCAGCACCAATTGATAATAGCGAAGAGCCACTTCAATTCCAAGTAGCACTTCTTGATTACAATGACTATGTTGGCCGTATTGGGGTTGGCCGTGTATTCCGCGGTACAATGAAAGTAGGACAACAAGTAGCATTAATGAAGGTTGACGGAAGTGTAAAACAATTCCGTGTAACTAAATTATTTGGTTACATTGGATTAAAACGCCAAGAAATTGAAGAAGCAAAAGCTGGAGACTTAGTAGCTGTTTCAGGTATGGAAGACATCAACGTTGGTGAAACAGTATGTCCAGTTGAGCATCAAGAGGCATTACCATTACTACGTATCGATGAGCCAACATTACAAATGACATTCCTTGTAAATAACAGCCCATTTGCAGGTCGTGAAGGTAAATATATTACATCTCGTAAAATTGAAGAGCGTCTTCGTGCACAGCTAGAAACAGATGTAAGCTTACGTGTAGATAACACAGATTCTCCTGATGCATGGATTGTATCTGGACGTGGAGAGTTGCACTTATCAATCTTAATTGAGAACATGCGTCGTGAAGGATATGAATTACAAGTATCTAAACCAGAAGTAATTATTAGAGATGTTGATGGTGTAAGATGTGAGCCTGTAGAGCGCGTACAAATTGACGTGCCAGAAGAGTATACTGGTTCTATTATGGAGTCAATGGGTGCACGTAAAGGTGAAATGTTAGATATGGTGAATAACGGAAACGGTCAAGTTCGTCTGACGTTTATGGTTCCAGCACGTGGCCTAATTGGTTATACAACAGAGTTCTTAACTTTAACACGTGGTTACGGTATTTTAAACCATACATTCGATAGCTATCAGCCAGTACATGCTGGACAAGTTGGTGGACGTCGTCAAGGTGTTCTAGTTTCACTTGAAACAGGAAAAGCATCACAATACGGTATTATGCAAGTTGAAGACCGTGGTGTAATCTTCGTTGAACCAGGTACAGAAGTATATACAGGTATGATTGTTGGAGAGCATACACGTGAGAATGATTTAACAGTTAACGTTGTAAAAATGAAACAACAAACTAACATTCGTTCTGCAACAAAAGACCAAACGTCAACAATGAAAAAACCTCGTATCATGACATTAGAAGAGTCATTAGAATACTTAAATGACGATGAGTACTGTGAAGTAACACCAGAATCAATCCGTCTTCGCAAAAAGATTCTTGATAAGAGCGAGCGCGAAAGAGCTGCTAAGAAAAAGAAATCTGTAGAAGCGTAAAAGATAAAGCTGCCTTTTCATTAAAAAGGCAGCTTTTTTAATTTGCTTATTTTTCGAAAATTTAATCTTTTATCTAGACAGTATTTTTTCTACAAGGTAATCTTATAGTAGACAACATAGAATTTAAAAATTAAGAAGTAAGGCGCTGCTAGTTAGTTGAATGAATTTGGCCGATATGGATTATTTTCTATCTTTATTTTAGATAGGGGGATTTTTATTCATCTTTGCTAGATGAAGGGGAGAAGTATAATGCTAGAGAGAATGTCATTTTTTGCAAAGTTATACAATGTAGATGTGAATCCAGAAGTAGGGATGTGGCAGCTTTACGGTACAATGATTATACTAAGTGCACTCGTATATAATTTAGGATTTGCTAGGAAGTTACCATTACTAAAAAACATTGTGATTTATGTATCCTTAGCAATTGGATGTACAGTTTTAACTTTTTTGGGAGTGTTTTTACCAGTAGGAGAAGGACTTGTTGTGACAGCGATTGTATTCGGTATTTATAGATTACGCTTACGCCAAGCGAAGCAACAAAGAGTAGGTTAAAGGGGGGATGTTTCATGCGTTCTGTACAAGATGCGTTATATAATTGGCTAACAATTAAAACTGTCGCGGAAGCACGCCCGCATGATGCAGCTGCGCAAGAAACATATTTACTGTTTCATAACATGTTACATGAAGATCATCAATTAAGAGATGTAACGGTGGAAAAAAAAGAAGATATGTATTTGGTTACATATGAACAAGAAGGAGAAAAACATTCTACAAGATTTCCGATAGAGCTTATAGATTGTTTCTTAGATCAAATGAAACGAGAGCCGGAGAAATATAAATAAGCCCTCATCTGAATGATTAAGGACTTATTTGACAGTTTACCACTCATCTTCTATTGTTTTATCACGATATAAGTGAAAATTTCCAGTTGCATGGCGTTCCATTGTACGTTCTGCAATACGTTCTGTGCATTCCATGCACATATATGTATGAATAGGGCGGTTACGAAGCCTTTTGGCCATAGGATTTTCGTCATCTAACTCTTCTTTTTTATCACAAAGCATGCATTTGACTCTCATTTCGTCACCTCAATACAAATTCTATCGATATAAGTATATCATGTAAATTTGATATTTTTGAACTATAGGGGGAAAAAATAATATTTTCGCAATTCGAAAAATAAGTTATCATTAAGATAAATAAAATTTTGGAGGTGGAAATATGGCAAATGTAGTAGAACCTACATTGACAGATTCTTTAGTTCATTCTTTACGTGAAGGACGCATTATAACAATTGCAACAATTGATTTTGAAAAGGCTGTTCCGAATGTAAGTGCTATTTCATGGGTATATGCAATAAATGAGACAAGTATTCGATTTGCGATTGATCAACGCTCTCGTATTGGGGAAAATTTGCGTCATCATGCAGGGCTTGTACTCACTGTAATGGCAAATGAATCTGTATTTTCCATTAGCGGTGAAGCAAAGATTTTAAAGGAGAGATTGGAGGGCATTCCACTCAAATTAACTGTAGTAGAAGTATCTGTTCAAGAAGTACGTGATGTTATGTTTTATGGAGCAAAGCTTGCTTCGGAACCAACATATGAAAAAACATATGATCCTCGTGCTGCTGAAACACTTGATAATCAAGTGTTAACGGCGATGAAAGAATTGTAGAAAAGTGGATGAACACTATGGTTGTTCATCCTTTTCTGCTATTTTAACCTGAGTGAATAAGGAATCTTTGCTGCATGTTAGAATATAAATTTTGACGAATGAATACGATACCTAGTTATGAATGAGAAAAATGATTAAAAAAAGTTTTAATTTATATGAATTTCGATTCTGCCTCGTTAATACATTACATATAATTATAACAATGGTTCGTCCATATCATGATTATGGATGAAACCCTTGTTCTACAAATTTAAAAGTGGAGTCAGGGGGTAACAGGTTGGATAAAATTTATGTGTTAGATACGAATGTACTTTTGCAGGATCCTTTATCTATTTTTTCTTTTGAAACAAATGAGGTAGTGATTCCAGCAGTTGTATTAGAAGAGGTTGATTCGAAAAAACGCTACATGGATGAAGTCGGACGAAATGCTCGTTATGTATCTAAATTGATAGATAAATTTCGCGAATTAGGAAAACTGCATGAGAGTATACCCCTTGAAAATGGAGGGACATTTCGTATTGAATTAAACCATCGCTCATTTGTTCAACTGCAAGATATTTTTGTTGAAAAAACAAACGATAATCGTATTTTAGCTGTTGCGAAAAATTTATTCTTAGAAGAGCAAGAGAAAGAGAATGGAAAGTCTGTCATTTTAGTAAGTAAAGATGTACTTGTGAGAGTAAAAGCAGATGCTCTTGGTTTACAAGCTGAAGATTATTTAAGTGATCGTGTAATTGAAGTAGAAAATATATATTCAGGTTTTTTAGAAGGTTACATATCAAAAGAACAGCTCAATTATTTTTATGAAAAAGGAGAATTTCCTTTATCGGAAATTGCAAATCATCCATTTTATCCAAATCAATTTATCGTGATGAAAGATGCATTAGGTGGTTCTAGCTCTGCACTTGGAATTGTTGATTATTCAGGGAAAAAAGTGAAGAAACTTATTTTTCATAATGAGCAAGTTTGGGGAATACGCCCACGGAATGTGCAGCAAATTATGGGATTAGAATTGTTGCTTCGTGAAGATATTCCACTCGTAACGTTAACAGGGAAAGCAGGAACTGGTAAAACATTACTCGCGTTAGCTGCTGGTCTTATGCAAACGGAGGATTTAGGATTGTACAAAAAACTCCTTGTTGCTCGGCCGATTGTTCCAGTTGGTAAGGATATCGGATATTTACCAGGAGAAAAAGAAGAAAAGTTAAGACCGTGGATGCAACCAATTTTCGATAATCTAGAGTATTTATTTAATACAAAAAAACCAGGCGAATTAGATGCGATTTTAGCGGGTATGGGTTCAATTGAAGTAGAGGCGCTTACTTATATACGAGGACGAAGTATTCCAGATCAATTTATTATTATTGATGAGGCGCAAAATTTAACGAAACATGAAGTGAAAACAATATTAACAAGGGTTGGAGAAAAAAGTAAAATTGTATTAATGGGAGATCCACAACAAATTGATCATCCTTACTTAGATGAATATAATAATGGTTTAACGTATGTTGTAGAGAAATTTAAAGAACAAAAAATTAGCGGACATGTAAAGTTTGTAAAAGGAGAGCGTTCTAATTTAGCACAACTAGCAGCGGACTTATTATAAAGTGAAACTTTAATCAGTGAGGGATTTCATCAGCCGAAGTCTAACTGTTTTGCTGTTGTTAAATTTTGAGGTGGGAATACTTCTGACCGCAAAGAGTGGAAAAAAAGGAGTGGCTTTTGCCTACTCCTTTTTTAAATAATTGTAAACTTACGGATATTTCGAATTGGATTGTTTATATTAGAGCCGTCACCAAAGTAAAGGTGGACAGGTCCATCTTCTCGTAATGGTTTTCCATCTTTTGAAAATCCAAGAATAACATTGTTTGCTTCTTCTAATGAAAGTGTGATTGAATCATGCAATGTGTGGATTTCAACATGTGTTGCTTCAGCTGTAATTTCAGCATTTTTGAAAAAGGGATGAAGTGGTATGCCAAACGTTCCTGTAATAAGCTGTTCCTTTTTAAATTTTTTTACGCTTTTTTGAATAGGTGGAAAAGCGGCACCATCACGGATTTCACGATCCCAATGTTCGGAAGTGTGCTTGAGATAGTCTTCTAATTCTGATTTTTCTTCTTTCGTTTCGGTGAAGTAAGTTGTTAAATCTACTTTTCGATCATCAAAAATCCAAACGCTTGGGTCAAGTGTGATCGGAAAGCGTACTTTTCCATTTATAAATAAAATTTCACTCATTGTTGTTCCCCCATTTGTATTATGCTCCCACTTTTCAGTATAATAGCATTAGACACGATTGTCACAAAAAATGTTTCTATTGCAATTTATTAAAACTATCGCTAATATTAATAGATAGGATAGAAGAGTAGGACGGAAACGGAGGGAATCAATTTGGCGTCTGAGACAGTAGCAAATCATCAGGAAAAGGCACTTGCCCTTCTAAAAGCGGATGCGGAGAAGATTTTAAGACTTATTAAGGTGCAAATGGACCACCTTACGATGCCGCAATGTCCATTATATGAAGAAGTGTTGGACACGCAAATGTTTGGACTATCCCGTGAAGTTGACTTTGCGGTTCGTCTTGGTCTTATTACAGAAGAGCAAGGGAAAGAAATGTTAGGAGAGCTCGAACGGGAATTATCAGCACTTCATGAAGCATTTACAAACAAACAACAATAAAGGGTTCAAATAAGGGGGCTCAAACTGACTAAGTTTGAGCTTTTTATTTGTATAATAAAGCAGGAAGAATTCTAATACATATGGAATACAACAATTAAACTGAAAACAGAAAGAGGATATTGAATGAAAAAAGTATGGAAGTCAATGGATTATTCATTATTGCTTCCTCTTGCTATTTTATGTGTACTGGGAGTTATAATGGTATACAGTTCTAGCTCTATTGTAGCAATTACAAGGCATGAAAAACCGGCCGATTTCTTTTTTAATAAGCAATTATTAGCTCTAGCTATTGGAACCGTAGGGTTAGGAATTATCGTTGCTATTCCGTACCACGTTTGGAGAAAACGAATTGTTTTGTTATTAATGATGACAGGTAGTATTGGATTGCTAGCGTTAGCATTATTGATTGGAAAGAAAGTAAATGGTGCGCAAGCATGGGTGCTTGGTATACAGCCCGCTGAATTTGTTAAAATTGCTATCATTATTGTACTCGCGCGTTTCTTTGCGAGAAGGCAAGAAACTGATACTTCAGTTTGGAAGGGATCAGCAGGTACGATTATGTTTATAGGATTAATATTGTTTTTAATTCGTAAACAAAATGATTTAGGAACAGTTTTGTTAATCATAGGTATTGTCGGAATTATGTTTCTTTGTTCAGGGATTCCGATTAACAAGTGGATAAAGCGTCTTGCATTAAGCACAATTGTATGGATTCCGCTTTTATACTTAGTTGGTAATTATGCATTGAAACCTTATCAAAAAGCACGTTTTGCGGTGTTTTTAAATCCATTTGATGATCCACAGGGTGATGGATTTCAGCTGGTGAATTCCTTTATTGGAATTGCTTCAGGTGGACTGAATGGTAGAGGACTTAGTAATAGTATACAAAAATTTGGGTATTTACCTGAGCCACATACAGACTTTATTATGGCGATCATATCTGAGGAACTTGGTTTTGTCGGTGTAGCGATTGTTTTAATTAGTTTGTTACTTATTATTATTCGTGCATTGCGAATTGCTCAAAAGTGTAAGGATCCATTTGGAAGTTTAATTGCTATAGGTATTGCTAGCCTGTTTGGGGTGCAAACGTTTGTTAACATTGGTGGTATGTCTGGGCTAATGCCTCTTACTGGTGTGCCTTTGCCGTTTGTCAGTTATGGTGGTAGTTCTTTAATGGCGAATCTATTTGCAATGGGTATATTGTTGAACTTAGGGAGTTATGTGAAACGACAAGAGAAGCAACAAAAAGAAATATATGAGAAAAAACAACAAGGTGAGCCACATCTTGTTGTTGTGAAATAAAAAGGTTTTGTGTTTGATGACACAAAACCTTTTTATTATGTTGTTTTTTAATAAGTTATACTTTGTTTGGTTTAAATAACAATAGTGTGTCATAAATATTTTAATGTGTTATACAATAAAACTGTCAGAAAAAGAAGAGTTGTGCTATACTATTTTTGTGAAACAAATTGATCAGAAAACTTATCATTTGTTAAAAAATAAGGTATGATGTATAAAAATAAGGTGAAGCTTTCCGAGTATAGTTTAGAAAAGAAAGTGAAGAACTTCACGCTTTTAGAGCGTGTACCTATTTAATCTCTAAAGTGGTAGGAAAGTAGAGGGGGAAAATCATGACAAAGCTGCAACGTATTCAAAAAGTTTTAGTAGCTAACCGTGGAGAAATTGCAATTCGTGTATTCCGAGCTTGTTCAGAACTTGGATTAAATACAGTTGCAATTTATTCAAAAGAGGATAGCGGTTCTTACCATCGCTATAAAGCGGATGAATCTTATTTAGTGGGAGAAGGCAAAAAACCAATCGATGCTTACCTTGATATTGAAGGTATTATTGAGATTGCAAAAAGCAATCACGTGGATGCAATTCACCCTGGATATGGTTTCTTGTCAGAAAATATCCAATTTGCTAGACGTTGTGAAGAAGAAGGAATTATCTTTATCGGACCAAAGAGCAAACATTTAGATATGTTTGGAGATAAAGTAAAAGCAAGAACACAAGCGCAATTAGCAAATATTCCAGTTATTCCTGGCAGCGATGGACCTATTAATTCACTAGAAGAAGTTGAAGAGTTTGCTAAGAAGTATGATTACCCGATAATTATTAAAGCATCACTTGGTGGTGGTGGCCGCGGTATGCGTATTGTACGTAGCGGTGATGAATTAAAAGAATCTTATGATCGTGCAAAATCAGAAGCGAAAGCAGCTTTTGGTAATGATGAAGTGTATGTTGAAAAATTCGTTGAAAAACCTAAACATATAGAAGTTCAAATATTAGCAGATGAAGAAGGAAATGTTGTGCATTTATATGAGCGTGATTGCTCTGTACAACGTCGTCATCAAAAAGTAGTTGAAATTGCGCCAAGCGTGTCACTTTCAGATGATCTTCGTCATCGTATTTGTGAAGCAGCGGTACAGTTAACGAAAAATGTAAATTATTTAAATGCTGGTACGGTTGAGTTCCTTGTAAAAGGCGATGACTTTTATTTCATTGAAGTAAATCCACGTGTTCAAGTAGAACATACAATTACAGAGATGATTACAGGCATTGATATTGTTCAGTCACAAATTTTAATTGCAGATGGACACGCTTTACATAGCCCAATCGTAAGTATACCAAAACAAGAAGACGTTATTGTGCATGGTTATGCGATTCAATCTCGTGTAACAACAGAAGATCCGCTTAATAATTTTATGCCTGATACAGGGAAAATTATGGCGTATCGTTCTGGTGGTGGTTTTGGCGTTCGTCTTGACACAGGTAACAGTTTCCAAGGGGCTGTTATTACACCGTACTATGATTCATTACTTGTAAAAGTAACAACTTGGGCGCTTACATTTGAACAAGCGGCTGCGAAAATGGAGCGCAACTTAAAAGAGTTTCGTATTCGTGGGATTAAAACAAACATTCCATTCTTAGAGAATGTAGTAAAACATAAAAACTTCTTGTCAGGGGAATATGATACGTCATTTATTGATGCATCACCTGAACTGTTCGTGTTTCCAAAACGTAAAGATCGTGGAACAAAGATGTTAAGTTATGTTGGTACGGTAACAGTAAATGGTTTCCCAGGAGTAGGGAAGAAAGAGAAGCCAATTTTCCCAGATGCACGTATACCAAATGTAAAACATTATGAATCGATTCAAGATGGAACAAAACAAATTTTAGACGAACGCGGAGCGGATGGATTAGTAAAATGGGTGCAAGATCAAAAACGTGTACTTTTAACAGATACAACATTCCGAGATGCGCACCAATCATTACTTGCAACACGGATTCGTACAAAAGATTTAAACCAAATTGCTGAACCGACAGCTAGAATGTTACCGAATTTATTCTCAGCGGAAATGTGGGGCGGTGCAACGTTTGATGTTGCGTATCGTTTCTTAAAAGAAGATCCATGGGAACGATTATTAGAACTTCGTGAAAGAATGCCAAATGTTTTATTCCAAATGCTTCTTCGTTCATCAAATGCGGTTGGTTATAAAAACTATCCAGATAATTTAATTCAAAAATTTGTAGAATGTTCAGCGCAAGCTGGTATCGATGTATTCCGTATTTTTGATAGCTTAAACTGGGTGGAAGGTATGAGAGTTGCAATTGATGCTGTAAGAGAGAGTGGCAAAATTGCAGAGGCAACAATGTGTTATACAGGGGATATCCATGACCCAATGCGCAGTAAATATGACTTAAATTATTATAAAAACTTAGCGAAAGAATTGGAAGCGTCAGGAGCACATATTCTAGGTATTAAAGATATGGCTGGATTATTAAAACCAAATGCAGCCTATGATTTAGTTTCTGCTTTAAAAGAAACGGTATCGATTCCGATTCACCTTCATACGCATGATACAAGTGGAAATGGTGTTTTAACGTATACGAAAGCAATTGAAGCAGGTGTTGATATTGTCGATGTAGCTGTAAGCTCAATGGCAGGTCTAACATCACAACCAAGTGCAAATACGTTATATTATGCGCTAGGTGGAAATGAAAGACAACCAGATGTTAATGTGGATTCATTAGAAAAACTTTCACATTACTGGGAGGATGTTCGTAAATATTATGCACCATTTGAAAGTGGTATGAATGCACCTCATACAGAGGTATATATGCATGAAATGCCAGGTGGCCAATATAGTAACCTTCAACAACAAGCGAAAGCAGTTGGTTTAGGAGACCGATTTGATGAAGTGAAAGTGATGTATCGCCGTGTAAATGATATGTTTGGTGATATTGTAAAAGTAACACCATCATCAAAAGTTGTTGGCGACATGGCGCTATTTATGGTACAAAATCACCTTACAGAACAAGACATTTTTGAGCGTGGACATTCTTTAGATTTCCCAGGTTCTGTTGTGGAAATGTTCTCTGGAGATCTTGGACAACCATATGGTGGCTTCCCGAAAGAATTACAAAAAATCATTTTAAAAGGGAAAGAGCCATTAACAGTAAGACCAGGGGAATTGTTAGAACCAGTAGACTTCGATGCTTTAAAAGAAGAGTTGTTCCATAAACTTGGACGTGAAGTAACGATTTTTGATGTTGTTGCATATGCATTATATCCAAAAGTATTTATGGATTATGAAAAAGTCGCTGGGCTTTATGGAAACGTGTCTGTACTCGATACGCCAACATTCTTCTATGGTATGAGGCTTGGTGAAGAAATTGGTGTGGAAATTGAACGTGGTAAAACATTAATGGTTAAATTAGTATCAATTGGTGAACCACAACCAGATGGGACACGTGTACTTTACTTTGAATTTAACGGGCAACCGCGTGAAATTGTTGTGAAAGATGAAGGTGTTAAATCAACAGTCGCGCAGCGTGTGAAAGGGAATCGTGAGAATCCAAATCATATTAGTGCAACAATGCCGGGAACGGTCATTAAAGTTGTTGTAAATGAAGGTGATGAAGTGAAAAAAGGCGATTCCATGGCAATTACAGAAGCGATGAAGATGGAAACGACGGTTCAGGCGCCATTCAATGGAAAAGTGAAGAAAGTATATGTAAAAGATGGAGATGCGATTCAAACAGGCGATTTACTTATTGAACTAGAACAATAATAATAAAGAAAAGAGTTGCTTGAAGGCAGCTCTTTTCTTTATATAAAAATAATAACTTGCCACAGTGGCAAGTTATTAAAACGATTGTTTATTTTGCGTTGTAGTTGATGGGTGTGCCTCTTTTGCATTTGCTGTGCTTCGTGTACCTAACATGACTAAATAGCATAATACAGCAAAGAGACAAGAAATAAAGAGTGAATGTAACAATGCCATTGATAAACTTGCATTAGTATAAACGACTAAAATACCAACAACTGCTTGAAGTGTAACGAGAATAAATGAGATAATCCATCCCCAATATACAACCCGGTGCTGTTTATAGTGACGAATAGCAACAATCATTGCGTATAGGATCCAAGCAAATATTAATATTGCGGCAACCCTGTGTCCCATTTGAACCCATTCATGCAATTGAGTAGGCCATGGTCTGTTTTTACTACAAAGTGGAAAGTCTGGACAAGCTAAACTTGCACGCTCGTGACGTACTAAAGCTCCTGTATAGACGACAATATAACTGTAAATTGTTACACCGTAAATATGAAATTTCATTTTTTTGTCCATAATGAGAGAACGTGCATCAAATTTTTTGTCGATTTCAAAAATAAGGCACGTTAGTAAAATGACAGAAGCAAACGAAATTAAAGAAATACCAAAATGAATAGCTAATACAGCAGGTACTTGTCCCCAAACAACTGCGGCAGCTCCCATGAGTGCTTGTGCCACTAAAAATACGAAAGATAAAACAGCTAGCGTTTTTGTTTCACGTACATGTTTATAATATTTCCAGGATAGGATACAAAGAAGTGTAACGAGAATCCCTGCCGATCCGGATGTTAAGCGGTGACTTAGTTCAATAATCGTTTCCATTGATAGATTAGAGGGAACGAGTTCACCATTACAAAGTGGCCAGGATTTACCGCATCCTTGACCTGAACCTGTTTTTGTAACTAAAGCCCCTCCTAATAAAACCCCTAGTAAGTCGAGGCTTGTAATGACTGCTAACCATTTAATAAAGCGTTGCAATCTGTTTCACCATCTTTCTGTTATGAAGTTATTGCGAAATATTTTCATTCCATCAATTTTATAGAACAAAACGCGCTACAGTCCTATGATATATAAAAAATAATAAAATAGCAAAGAAATGGAGAGAGGGGATAAAGAGTTTGGAATAAGAAAAAAATGGAATTTTAATTACATATTTTAGGAGGAGTCATTTCTATTATAAAAAGAAATGGGAAGAATATATGCTAAATATGACAAAATAGTTTATTATAGAAGGTAACCTCATGTTATGATTAGGAAGTAATGGGAGAAACTTTTTTGTTATCCGACACAAAAAGTTCACGTTTTCTTCACAAATTGTTAGGGAAATATGATTTAATATACTCGAGTATGAGCGTAGATTAGTAGTAGAGTGAGAAAACAACATTTCTACTGTAATAATATTGCTATATAGAAGCGTAATACTTTTGTAAAGTAAAGACGCGAAAGAAGGATGAAAGTTTTAAGAGGGGGTTGAAATGATGAACCATGCAACAAGTGAGCTGCATGATGAGTCAGCTATAACAAATGTGCCAGAAACAACACGTGTACAAGATTTATTAGCGCTCGTTAAGATGGGGATTGTAAACTCGAATACACTTACGGTATTTACAGGATTTTGGTTGGCTTTACACTTTAATGGATTAAATGCTGTTAACCATTTGGATAAAATGTTCTTTACAATTGTCGGCTCGGCTTTAATTATGGCAGGATCATGTAGCTTGAATAACTATATTGATCGGGATATCGATCACTTAATGGAACGGACAAAAAATCGTCCGACAGTAACAGGAAAATATAAACCTGGTTTTGCGTTAACATTAGGTATGACTTTATTGCTTCTTGGTTTTGTATTCTTGTTATTTACAACACCAATGGCAGCAATTATAGGTTTCATCGGTGCTTTCACATACGTTGTTTTGTATTCATTATGGACAAAACGAGCATATACACTAAATACAGTAGTAGGTAGTGTATCTGGAGCAGTTCCACCTTTAATTGGTTGGGCAGCAGTTGATCCTAGTTTAGATCATCCAATTGCTTGGATGCTATTTTTAATTATGTTTATTTGGCAAATCCCACATTTCCTCGCGTTAGCGATGAAACGTGTTGATGAATATCGAAATGCAGGTATTCCCATGCTTCCTGTTGTACATGGATTTGATATTACAAAACGTCAAATCATGATTTGGACAGTATGTTTATTACCATTACCATTTTATATGAGTGGACTGGGAGTAACATTTATGGTAATTGCAACATTGCTTAACATTGGATGGATCGTATTAGGATTCTATGGATTCCGTAAGAAGGATGATATAAAATGGTCCGTACAAATGTTTGTCTACTCCTTGAATTACTTGACAATCTTATTTGTGTCAATGATTGTAGTTACATTCTTCTAAGACAACGACATGAGGGGATTTCTTTACGTTGAGATTTACTTTACTTACTATAAATAAAGTACAATCTAATTCACAAAGAAAGTGGGGGTTGTTTGTATGAAGAAACAGTGGCGACTGCTTTCATTCGTTTCACTGCTGGCTTTACTGTTAGGGGGATGCGGTAAAGCCTTTCAATCTACTTTAATTCCGCAAGGTGAAGTAGCAAAAATGCAATATGATTTACTCTTGTTAGCAAGTGCAATTATGGTAGGTGTCGTACTTGTAGTTACTATTATTTTCTTGTATGTAATTGTGCGTTTCCGACAAAAGAAGGGTCAAGAAGATTATATCCCAAAGCAAGTTGAAGGAAATCACAAACTAGAAATTATATGGACAGTCATTCCGATTATTCTTTTGCTGATATTGGCTGTTCCAACTGTTACATATACATTCAAACTTGCTGATGTAAGTGCGATGGAGAAAAAGAATATTGATAAAGACACAATCGTTGTTGATGTAACAGCGAATCTTTATTGGTGGGAATTTTCTTATAAATCAGAAAAGATAGTAACTTCGCAAGACCTAGTTATCCCCACAGGTAAAAAAGTATATTTGAATTTGAAAGGTGCTGACATTAAACATTCGTTTTGGGTCCCATCTTTAGCTGGGAAAATGGATACGAATACGGATAATGTCAATAAAATGTGGTTAAAGGCAGATAAATCAGGAACTTATAATGGTTTTTGTACAGAATTTTGTGGCCCATCACATTCTTTAATGCAATTTAAAGTAAAGGCTCTTGATGAAAGCGAGTACAAAGATTGGATTGCTGATATGAGGAAACTTGATGGTAAGAAGGAAGTTTCTTCTCCAAAAGAACAAGAAGGTCAAGAAATATTCAACAAAAGCTGTATTGGTTGTCATGCAACTGGATCAAATGATAGTAGACCACCTTCTGCACGTATCGCACCAAACCTAGCAAACTTTGCTGATCGCGATATGGTTGCCGGCATTGCTGAAAATAATGAAGAAAACGTAAAAAAATGGTTAAAGGATCCTGAAAATATGAAGCCAGGAAATAAAATGACTGGTAAATATGGCAACTTAACGGACGGTCAAGTAGATGCATTAAATGCATATTTGAAAACGTTAAAAGTTGAGAAGTAAAGAGGGATTATTTGCGAAGGGGAGGTTGAAAACGTGAGTTCTGTAGCAAAAAAACAGGGGATGGGTGCTGTTATATGGGATTATTTGACGACAGTAGACCATAAAAAAATTGCCATTCTCTATTTAATTGCAGGTGGATTGTTTTTTATCATTGGCGGAATAGAGGCATTATTTATCCGTCTTCAATTAGCGATTCCAAACAATGCTTTTCTTGTTGGGGATGCTTATAACCAAGTATTAACGATGCACGGTACAACAATGATTTTCCTCGCAGCTATGCCGCTCGTGTTTGCATTTATGAACGCCGCTGTACCACTTCAAATTGGGGCACGGGATGTGGCGTTTCCATTTTTAAATTCACTTGGATTTTGGTTATTTTTCTTCGGTGGAGTATTTTTAAACTTAAGTTGGTTTTTAGGAGGGGCACCTGATGCAGGGTGGACATCTTATGCATCGTTATCTCTTGCTTCTAAAGGACATGGTGTTGATTTTTATGTACTAGGGTTACAAATATCAGGTATAGGTACACTGATTGGTGGTATTAACTTCCTTGTCACAATTATTAATATGCGTGCACCTGGAATGACATATATGCGTATGCCAATGTTTACATGGACAACATTTGTAACTTCTTCACTTATTTTATTTGCTTTCCCACCATTAACAGTGGGATTGGCACTACTTATGTTAGATCGCTTATTTGGCACAAGTTTCTTTAACCCAGCTTTAGGGGGGAACACGATTATATGGGAACATTTATTCTGGATCTTCGGTCACCCAGAAGTGTATATTCTTATCCTTCCAGCTTTCGGAATATTCTCAGAAATTTTCGCTACATTCTCTAAAAAACGACTATTTGGTTACTCATCTATGGTATTTGCAACGGTGTTAATTGGATTTTTAGGATTTATGGTATGGGCGCATCATATGTTTACAGTTGGTCTTGGACCTGTTGCGAATGCTATTTTCTCAGTTGCAACAATGGCAATTGCAGTTCCGACTGGTATTAAAATATTTAACTGGCTCTTTACAATGTGGGGGGGAAGTATCAGGTTTACAACGCCAATGATGTGGGCTGTTGCTTTTATTCCATCATTTGTAATGGGTGGTGTAACAGGGGTCATGCTTGCCTCGGCTCCAGCTGACTATCAATTCCATGATAACTATTTCGTTGTAGCGCATTTTCACTACGTAATCGTTGGTGGAGTTGTATTTGGACTATTAGCAGGTGCACATTATTATTGGCCACTTATGTTTAACAAAGTATTAAATGAAACCTTGGGTAAAATAACATTTTGGTTGTTCTTTATCGGCTTCCATTTAACATTCTTTATCCAGCATTTCCTTGGTCTAATTGGTATGCCACGTCGCTACTTTACGTATTTACCAGGCCAAGGATTAGAAACGGGGAACTTAATTAGTTCGATTGGTGCTGTATTTATGGGGCTAGGAACGATCGTTCTGTTATTTAATGTTGTGAAAACATCGTTGTCTAAAGAGAAAGCTGGCCGCGATCCGTGGGATGCTCGTACATTAGAATGGACAATGCCTGCACCTACACCAGAATACAATTTTAAACAATTACCATTCGTTCGCGGATTAGATCCGTTCTGGATTGAAAAACGTGAAGGGAATAAAGAAATAACACCAGCAGAGCCTGTTAGTGATATTCATATGCCAAACCCTTCATTTTCACCATTTGTTATATCTCTTGGATTATTTATAGCAGCATTTGGTGCGATGTACATGCAAGGTGGGAAAGATAAGTTTTGGTTATTGGTTGCAATTATTGGACTTATCATTACATTTGGTGCAATGTTCTTACGTTCAGTAATTGATGATCATGGTTATCATATTCATAAAGAAGATTTAGATGATAAGGGGGGCACGGCGTAATGCATGGAGAGGAAAAATTAACAAATGAAACGTTTCCAGCAGAGCCTGAAAAAGCAACCCTTGAGGGGAAAAATAAGTTTGTTGGATTTTGGCTATTTCTTGGAGGCGAAACTGTATTGTTCGCTTCCTTATTTGGCACATATTTAGCGTTAAAAAATTCTACAAACGGTGGCCCCACTTCTCAAGAAATGTTTCAAATGCCACTTGTCTTTATTATGACGATGCTTTTGTTAACAAGTAGTTTAACAAGCGTGTATGCGATGTATCATATGAAGAACTTTAACTTTAAGCAAATGCAGCTTTGGTTACTTGTTACAGTACTATTAGGATTAGGGTTTTTAGGGTTTGAGATTTATGAATTTTATCATTATACACACGAATTCAAACATACGATGAGAAGTAGTGCATTTGGTTCAGCGTTTTATGCGCTTGTTGGAACTCATGGATTACACGTATTGTTCGGATTATTATGGATCTTAACATTAGTTTTTCGGAATGCGAAGCGCGGGCTGAATTTATATAATGCTCCAAAGTTTTACGTTGCATCTATTTACTGGCACTTTATTGATGTAGTTTGGGTGTTTATATTCACTGTAGTATACTTGATGGGAATGGTGGGATAAACAATGGCGATAAAGCAAACAAATACAAGTAACTCAAAAGTAGATCTTGTTTATCGTAGAAAAAAAAGTGCTGAGGAAATGAGACATCAAGTGATTACATTTGGTCTAATGATTTTCTTAACGATTGTAGCTTTTGTGGCAGTCGCTTATCCGAAAACATTTAGTCCTCTTTTCTCTGTACCATTTATTTTACTATTAGCTGTTGTTCAAGTAATATTTCAATTGTATTATTTCATGCATATGAGTCATAAGGGACATGAAGCAGCAACCTTTTTCTTATATTCTGGATTATTGATAGGGTTGTTAACCATTTTAGCTTTTATGACAATTGTTTGGGTTTAAAAAGTAAAGGATAGGGAGCTTGAAGTTATCTTCGCTCCCTTTTTCCTATGAGGGTAAGGAGTTCATATTGAAAGGGTGGGTGTAAAATGGGCAACTTATGGATATTTGGTTTTCAAGCTTTATGGAGCCCGATCTTTTTACTTTTTATAGTGTCTATCCTTATCTGTTACTTTCTTATTATCGGGCCGTATAGAAATCGGTTCGATAATGCAGAAAAGGTAAATAAAAAGCAAATGTTTTATTTTACGACTGGGATTATCCTGTTGTATCTTGTAAAAGGTGGGCCTATTGATTTACTTGGACATATTGTATTTAGTGCACATATGTTTGAAATGGCAGTGATGTACATCGCTGTACCACCATTATTGTTATTAGGGATTCCAGTTTGGTTATACACATATATTACCTCTTTCCGTTTTATCCAAGTGATATTGATTATGTTTACAAAACCGCTTATTGCTCTGGTTGTATTTAATGGATTATTTTCTATTTATCATTTGCCTGTTGTTTTTGATGCTGTAAAGCAAAATCAAGTTGCTCATCCTATTTTTCTTGCTGTTTTATTTTTTACAGCAATGATGATGTGGTGGCCTATGCTAAATCCATTACCGGAGTATCAAACATTAAGTGAAATAAAGAAAATTGGGTACATGTTTGCGAACGGTGTATTATTGACACCAGCTTGTGCGCTAATCATATTTGCTAGTGAATCGTTGTTTGCTACATATACGGATCCGAGTGCGTGGATGAAAGCGATGGAGCTCTGTGTACCTGCAGGAATATTGAGTGATTTAAACATAACCGGACCAGAATTTTTACATTGGATGCCGATTGTGCAAGATCAACAAACAGGCGGTATCATTATGAAAATTGTCCAGGAAATAGTGTATGGTACAATTATTGGCTATGTGTTTTTTAAATGGGCACGTAAAGAACGTAAAAAAGATGAGGAGCAACTACAGAAAGTGCCTCCTTATTTGCAACCAAAATAAAGAAGGTGTATCACATGGATACACCTTCTTTACTATTCTATAACTGCAAATTCCTTTAGTTTTTTTTCAATATTTTGCAAGAGTTGTTCGCTTTTTTGGATTACGTTTGTAGGGAAAACTTCATTTTCACCATATTCAACGCCATGTGGATAGTAATGTTTTCCTAACAATGGTGGAAGTAATTTAACTTGTGCATGGCGTCCTCCGATTTCCCCTTCTACCGCAAAGCCTTGTATCCGTAAATAATATACATCCTTCAATATTTCAAATTTATAGTCATATGTAACTCGCTCATAGTCCCACTGTCCAGCAAGTACAAAACGTTGATTTTGCATAACTTCCGTGAGCAGTGTAAAATCAATGGTCGCCCCTATAAGTTTTGAATTTGTAAATTGCATGGAATACCTCCTTATCTTTATTTGAAAACCTTTAATTTTATAATAGTATGAATAATGAGAAATCGCAATTCATATTGAGAGAAAAGGGAGAATCACGGCTTTTTTTATTTAAATATGATATAGTGAAAATAGTGCGGTACACACAAAAGAGAAGACAGGCATTTGTGTATATCTCAATTTTATGTTTGACCAGGAGGTATATTGTTTGAAGAAATTATTACGTATCGTAATGATTACGGTTTTTATTTTAGCTATTGATTTATACGGGAAATTACTCGTTTCGCAATATATATTACAGCCATCTCATTCTAAGCAGGAACATAAGATTGTTAAGAAAAAGAAACAGATAAATGAAGGATTTCCAGAGACAATCTCCCAATTAATAGGAGGGGATTCGGAAAGTTTATTAGCAAAATGGGGTGAGCCAGCTCGAATCGAACCTTCTGCGTATGGTTACGAATGGTGGATTTATAATCAAGATTTATCACAATATGTGCAGTTTGGTGTTGCAGAACATAAAATTGTAACAGCTTATGTTGCTGGTAATAAAGTGGATGTAGTTCCATTTCGTATGGATGAAAAATATGAAGATGTCTATAAAAAAAATCCATTCTCACATGAAATTTCTTTGAAAAAAGGAAGAAACAGCTACCAATTTGAATTATCTGATACTGAAATTGCAGAACAACCACTTGTTTCGATAGAAGAAGATGGTTGGGCGCAGTTATACTTTGACCGATTCACACATAAACTTGTCGGAATTCGGTATATGGATGATGAGACATTGCTTCGACAAAGGCCGTATCAGCTTGTTTATTCTGGAGAGTTAGGGGCGGAGCAGCCAATTACTCCAGAGAAAATGACACAAATAGAACATGGCAATATGCAACAAATTCTAGATTTGACGAATATTATTCGTAGTCGTCATCAACTACCGTTACTAACATGGGATCAACAAACAGCTGAAGTGGCTTTTGGGCATAGCAAGGATATGAAAGAGAATAATTATTTTTCGCATGATTCGCCGGAATTTGGGACTTTAGGAGATCGATTACAACGTGGTCAAGTCGCATTTCAACTTGCAGGTGAAAATATAGCAGCACAGCATACTGATGGGATCGCTGCAGTACAAGGTTGGTTGAATAGTGAAGGACATCGGAAAAACTTGCTAAATGAACAATTTACTGGACTAGGTGTTGGAGTCTTCGATAAATTTTATACTCAAAATTTCATTAGAAAATAGGAAAAGGTGCATGAATCGTTTAAAAATAGGCGAACCATGCGCCTTTTTTTTCTTACAATATAGTAGATACATCTGAAGAGGTGAGGATTATGACAAAAACAAAAGGACCGTTACATCCTTCTGTTCAACAGTTTAAAGAGTTTGTAAACCATCACCCTAAAATGGTTCATGAAGTTCGAAATGGTCAAAAAACATGGCAACAATTTTATGAGGAATGGTATTTACTTGGAGAACAAGATGAAATGTGGAAGGTGTATAAAGCAGATGGAGAAACGATTTCTTCTCCAGCTCAAGAAAACAATGATGAAAAAGCCGTCGATTTGATGGGACAAATGCTTTCTTTTTTAAAAAAATTAGATGCAGAGCAAATGCAGCAACATCTAGCTAATGTAACGAGTGCCATTGGGAGTGTGCAACAGGTTATTCAGCAATTTCAAGGGAATCGTACACAACCTGAGCAAAGAACTTCTGAAAACAATCCATTTTTCTTTCGAAAAGATTAGGAGGAAAGAGGATGAGGGCAGAGCTTATGGAATTTATAAAAGCTGATGAAGATTTAGGGCGTTATATTCGTGAACAACCCCATTGGTATCGAAAATTATCACGTAATCCGGAGGAAAAGGAGGCATTTGAATTAGCTGCTTTACAGTATTATAAAAAGACAATCCCGGACAAAGTTGCAAAATTTCAAAATCAATTGGCGGTTGCTTCTATTATGATTGACATGTTTCAATATATGAAGCAGCAAAATGCAACGTAATTGGAAGGGAAAACTATGTCCGTCATGCGAAACTTTTGTTACAATAGAAAAGGATTATTGAAAAAAGGAGTTATAGCATGACGGAAATTTGTTTAGTACGACATGGACAAACTGATTGGAATTTTCAAGAGATTATTCAAGGGCGTGAAGACATTCCACTTAATGAAGTTGGGAAAAAGCAAGCAAGTCAAAGTGCAGCTGCGTTGCAATTGGACACATGGGATGTGATTATCAGCAGTCCCTTAATTAGAGCGCAGGAAACAGCTCAGATGATTAGTAACGCTGTTGGAATACATTCTATTCTTCTTGATGAGCGGTTTGTTGAACGGAATTTTGGCGAAGCTTCAGGGAAACCCGTTTCCACAGTTAGAGAGCTGATTGCAGAGGGAAATGTAGAAGGTATGGAGACAGATGAAGAGATTGTAAATCGTTGCTTTTCTGCATTGCAAGATGTTGCGCAAGTACATGCAGGTAAGCGCGTTATTATCGTTGCACATTCACATGCGATAAAAGCAATTTTACATGCAATCTCCCCTGATGAAATTACATTTAAAACTCCATTGAAAAATGCCTGCATTAGTTATGTAAAAGAGGAAAATGGAAGCTGGGACGTGCTACGATATAATATCGCGGAGCATATTTGCGTATAAGAAATTATGACGGATGATGGTTTTCGGTAATCGGACTTTTTACTTTATATTCAGATGGGATATTCAAATTAGTAGTTCTGTTTTAAATGTGTTATGATGGATACTCGGAGGTGTCTCTCATGATTGTAGCGACGCTTGAAAGCGTAATGATATTAGACGAGGCAGAACAGCTTGCAAAAGCGATTGTCTGTTCAGATATAGCAAAGGGTTATCGAGAATGTTATAAGGCGTTACAGGAAGATTTGGAAGCTCAAACATTAATTAGTCAATTTACAGCAATGAAAGAGCGATATGAAGAAGTGCAACGCTTTGGAAAATATCATCCTGATTATACTTTCGTTTCGAAAAATATGCGAGAATTAAAACGTTCTGTAGATTTGCATGAAAAGATAGCTGCTTTTAAAAAAGCGGAAAATGCTTTGCAAAAACTATTAGATGAAGTCAGTGTAGCAATTGGTTCCGAAGTATCATCTGCTATTAAAGTTCCTACTGGAAATCCGTTTTTTGATGCAGGTGGATGCGGAGGCGGTTGTGGCTCTGGTGGAAGTTGTGGTTGTAAAAAAACGGGGTGATGTGCCCCGTTTTTTAGAATATGGAAGAAAACGTAAACAGAACGTTTAACAATGTACTATAATTTCACAAATTTCTGATTGATGTTTATAAGATACAAGAATATGAGTATATAAAAGGAGAAGATGGAGAAGATTATGTTCGGGCAACGACAAAGTATGATTGTTTATTTACATTCATTGAAACATGCCAAGATTTTAAGGAAATATGGTAATATTCATTACATATCAAAGCGTTTGAAATATGCAGTTGTATATTGTGATATGGAACAAATAGAGCATATGATACAAAAGCTAAATAAACTTCCTTTTGTGAAAAAAATTGAGCAGTCATATCGCCCATTTCTTAAAACGGAATTTGAAAATTCACGTCCGGATCGCGCGAAAGAATACGACTATAGTTAAAGAGAAAGACCCCCACTATTTTGGTGGGGGTCTTCTCGGTTTTTTCTTTTTAAAGAAAACGTCTCTTTTCTGCAGAACGTATGTTTGTTTCGGTGTATAATGATCTTATCAAATAAAATGAGGTGAGAACAGGTGAAGAAAGCATATTTTTCGAAACGGATCTATAAGGTAGATTTACCGCATGAGATGGTAGATGCATTGGCAGAGACAATCGAAACATTTAATCAGGCGAAGCGCTTTGCGTTTCAAATGATTGTTCGGGAAAAACGTTGGAACCGTAAGATATATACAGATAGTCTTCATCTCGTTCTCAAGCGGAAATTCGGCATCTCTATTCATTAATCCGCGGCTTTTACGATTGGTCGACGAGGGTTAGGGTATAAAGAAAAAGTACCTGGGGTGCTTCAGCCTTATATTCCAAAGAAAGATGCACATCACTGGAGCCATTGGCATCAATTAAACAATCGATTGGATATTCGCACGCATCATTTCTATCAGCTATACGATGTAGATCAACCGAAAGAAGTCTTACAAATCGAACGGTTACACTTGTTTGAAAATGAAAAGAAAAAACTAGCAAAACGATTTGCATGATAAAAAAGAGCACTTTGTCCCAGATTTTTACGCTTATTACCAGAGCAGATAACAAGTCTAGGAACTGGATGCATGACAAAGTGTTCTATCCTCGATATAAGAACAAAGTAGTTGTACCTATTTTGTTTGCCTTTCGTCGGAAGATAGAATGGGTCGTCTTACATTACATACAGACACTACCGAACTCTATATTGTTGTATCCTCTTTGTTGAACGGGAGGAACTGTTTTTGTGAGGACAGAGACAGGAGAATCCCCCACCTTAAGCTCTTGTAGAGGTAGGTGAGGGTAGTTCAATTTAATAAAAATACAATGAGTATAAATTGCTATTGCATTGGAGGAATGAAATGATTCATTCGTAAAATGCCGATAAGGTGATTAAAATATAATTCTTTTTCTGGGAAAATTGTAGAAGGTTTTACAGTAAAAGAAGTAACGTTTTTTTCGATTTGTTCCGCTGTTTCCTCGAATAAAACGATTCGTTTACTTTTTGTACCTTCAAGTATAGGAATCCCTTCGCGGCATATATATAGCGGTTGGAAATCCCCAACCGTTGTAGGTTTAAGAACAACAGCAAGTGAGCATACTTTTTTATCATTTTTTAAGGTTTCAAATTGTAACATATGTGATACACGATCTTTATTTGTCTTTGCAATCTCAAGTAATTCATATAAATCGGAGTAGCCTTCTCCTAGTTCAATAAAACGTTGAATCATATTATTTCCTCCTCTTTCTTTTACTGTATCACTTCGTTTTTAAAATGAAAAGCAGACAAAGAAAAAAAACCCTGCAAAGCAGGGCCCTTCTTATACTAGTATGTACTAGTAAGAAGGCAAAGGGAGAGGAGAAACCGGAGGAAGAACTTATGGGGAAACGTAAGTCTTCTCCGCGGTTGGCAACAACATCGAAGGTGATGTTGTTATATTTATTTATGTCCAATCTAAATGAAGATATACATAATGAATTTAAAATTTATCGTAGGCTTTTTATTTTTCTTTTTTTTATTTTATGATAGGATAAAAAAGATAAAGTGAAACTTGCGTTAGTAGAGAGGGATCTGACTCGCCAATAGCGAGATGAATATACATATGGGATACTGGAAAGTTATCATGTAATGATGACTTTTTTAACGAAATAAATTAGTTTTTCTTTTAATAGATAGCGGATTCGTTTATCCTTTAATGGAAAAACACCCAAAAAACAGTGAGGTTTGATAGCGGTTAATCAAACGAATATGCGTTTGTAATAATCGCTCGATAGATTGAAATAAAGGTAGTGACAGCAAATGAGAGTAGTTTCTGGAAAATGTAAAGGGCATCCGCTTAAGGCTGTGCCAGGTAATACAACGCGACCGACAACAGATAAGGTAAAAGAAGCCATCTTTAATATGATTGGTCCTTATTTCGAAGGAGGAATTGCCCTCGATTTGTTTGGAGGTAGCGGAGGGCTTGGGATTGAAGCGCTTAGCAGAGGGGTTGACAAAGCCATTTTTGTTGATCGGGATAATAAAGCGGTGAAGGTTATTCATCAAAATTTAGAAAGCTGTAGAGTACATGACCAAGCTGAAGTATATAGAAATGATGCAGAGCGCGCTTTGAAGGCGTTAATTAAACGTGAACTATCATTTGATCTCATACTGCTAGATCCACCATACAAAGATCAAAAAATCATTTCATTAATTAGTGTTATGGACCAACACGGATTATTGAACGAAGATGGATTGATTATGGCAGAACATGGGGATGATGTAGTCTTACCGGAAGCAATAGGGGGACTTGTAAAGGTAAGAGCAGAAAATTATGGTATGACAGCTATTTCCATTTATAAGCATGAAGGTGAGGGGACCGAATGACAAGCATAGCAATTTCTTCAGGGAGTTTTGATCCGATAACTCTTGGGCATTTGGATATTATTAAAAGAGGCGCAAAGGTGTTTGACGAAGTATATGTTGTCGTTTTAAACAATTCTTCCAAGAAACCGTTCTTTTCAGTAGAAGAGCGCCTAGAGCTAATTCGAGAAGCAACAAAAGATATTCCAAACGTAAAAGTTGATTCGCATAGCGGACTGTTAGTTGAATATGCAAAAATGCGTAATGCAAACGCAATTTTACGTGGTTTACGTGCAGTTTCTGATTTTGAATATGAGATGCAAATTACATCGATGAATCGTAAGTTAGACGAAAATATTGAAACCTTTTTTATTATGACAAATAATCAATATTCATTTTTAAGTTCGAGCATTGTGAAGGAAGTGGCTCGTTATGGTGGAAATGTAGCTGGTCTTGTTCCTTCTGTTGTAGAGCACGCTTTAAAAGAAAAGTTTCAAACCCCGTTAAGATGAACGGGGTTTTTCTTTGTTTATTATGCGTAAGAATAATAAAATAACATATAGATATAAACAAAATAGTGTAAAAGTAGGACCGTAGCGAAGCAATATTTCCCAAGTCTTTGCAAGAATAGAAGCATGGTTTGATAAAAAAACAGGGATATCTTGTTGATTTGGTGAAAAAGAATGTAATTTTTCATAAAGTGGTACCCAAAATATAAAAGTGTAAATTGGGGCGAGAATACTTTGGATAATTCTTGCAAAGAAATAGGGTTTAAAGCGAATATCAGTTTCGGCTAAAATACTCGCTACCTGAGCTTGGATAGAAAGGCCGCTAAATGCGAGGATAAAGCTCGTTACCATTGCTTGTTCAAGAATTGTAGTCTGATTGGTTTGGCTGATCATTTGGCTACCTAGTGTCATTTCAAAAAGTCCTGATAGGATGGGAATGCTAAAGTGTGGTGACAGTTGGAAGAATTTTAAAATATGTTGCATAATAAAAGCTAGTGCTGCCGTGAGTTGGAAGACAGTAATCATTTTATTTAAAACGGAGAATAAAATAATAAATCCACCAATCATGAGTAAAGTTTGAATAGAGGAGATAATGGCATCACCAAGTAGTTTTCCAATTGGTCTGTTCTCTTGTAAACGCGTCTCGTGGAGAATTGAAAAAGCGTGTTGTAAGGGACGTTTTTGAATGGATTGTTTTTCTTGTATGTAAGTATTGTTGTTTCCATAAAAACGCATAAGTAATCCGACAGTAAGGTTGCTAACATAATGTGCAGCAGCTAGTATGAAACCTAATTTAGGATTGTTAAAAAAGCCAATAGAAACAGCTCCAAAAATAAATAATGGATTTGAAGAGTTGGTAAATGATACGAGTCGTTCCGCTTCTATTTGCGTTAGCTGATTACTTTTCCGGAGTCTTGCGCTTAATTTGGCGCCCGCAGGGAAGCCGGAGGCCATTCCCATTGCCCAAACAAATCCGCCAATACCAGGCACACGAAAGAGCGGGCGCATAAGCGGTTCTAATATAATACCGATAAACTTTACAACACCTATACTAATTAAAAGCTCCGCAACGATAAAAAAAGGTAGTAGTGAAGGAAAGACAACTTCCCACCATATATTTAATCCGCGAATAGAAGATTGCAAAGCGGCTTGGGGGTGAAGTACGAGAGAAAATGTTAGAAATATCATCGTTATGGTGAGAAAAGCTGTTTTCCATTTTTCATACATTTTAACGTAGCCCCCTTTGTCCCAAAAAACGTTCATTTCAGTATACGTGGATACAGGGTGGATTTAGACCATAAGTATGAAAAAGAGGATGAAAAAATTTAAAGGGTGAGAGAAATGAATGAACCAAAAATAGGCTTAGCTCTTGGATCTGGAGGTGCGAAAGGCTTTGCGCATGTCGGGGTGATTAAAGTGTTACGAGAGGCGAATATTCCCATTCATATGATTGCTGGAAGTAGTATGGGGGCGTTAATTGGGACATTTTATGCAGCGAGTTGCAACGTGGAGAGACTCTATCGAATGGCCACATTATTTAAACGAAAATACTATTTGGATTTTACTGTACCGAAAATGGGATTTATTTCTGGAAAACGGGTAAAAGATATGATTAAAATGTTTACATATAATAAAAATTTAGAAGAGTTAGATATCCCAACTGCAGTTGTGGCCACTGACATTTTAAAGGGGGAAAAAGTTGTATTTACAAGCGGTTCTATTGCTGATGCGGTGAGGGCGAGTATTTCTGTGCCAGGAGTGTTTGTACCTGAAAAAATAGATGGTCGTTTATTAGTGGATGGCGGAGTGATTGATCGCATCCCTGTATCCGTTGTTAAAGACTTAGGAGCTGATATTGTAATTGCTGTAGATGTATCTCCTATTAAGGTGAACGGAGAAGTTACATCCATTTATGATGTTATCATGCAGAGTATTGAGATTATGCAGCATGAACTTGTTGTTAATCGGCAAATTGCTTCAGACTTAATGATGCGCCCGGCAGTAGAACAGTTTAGTTCTCGTGCTTTTACCAATATCGAAGACATTATTCGAGTTGGAGAAGAAGAGGCCGAAAAACACATTCAGAAAATTTACTTATTAATTGAGCAGTGGAAGGAGAAAAATAATGTTTAAGCGTTTTCGTTTTATATATGCAATTTTAATTGGCGTTATATTAGCAATGTTGCTTGTCTATGTACGTCTACCATATTATGTAACAAAACCAGGTATGGCGGCGAAATTAGAACCATATGTACAAGTTGATGGTGGGAAGAAAGAGTCAGGTGATTTTATGCTCGTGACCGTTTCGATGGGGCCTGCGAATGTTGTAAATCTAATAGCTGCCCAATTTAATAAATATAATCACATTTCTAAAGCAGAGGAGATTTTGCAAAAAGGTGAGAGTGATGAAGAATATCAATTCCGCCAAGCGTATGCAATGAAAGATTCTCAAAACGCAGCCATTTATAATGCGTATAAGCGAGCAAATCGTTCAGTTTCCTTTCAAAACAAAGGGGTTTTAGTTGCTGGGATTGCGAAAAATATGTCCGCTGAAGGGAAATTAAAACTTGGGGATATAATTGTCGCTGTTGACGGTCAGCCTTTTGAAGCGATAGACCAATTTATTGCATATATGTCAGGTAAAAAAGAAGGGGATGTAGTAAATATTGAGTATATTCGTGGGGGGAAACGTTCTACAGAAAAACTAACGCTAAAACAAATTCCTGATGGCAAGGGACGTGTTGGTATTGGAGTTTCCATTGTTACTGAAAGGGACTTAGTAGTAGATCCAAAGGTGAAAATTGATTCACATGAAATTGGGGGACCATCAGCAGGATTAATGTTTACATTGGAAATCTATAATCAATTGACTGAAGAGGATATGACAAAAGGTCATGAGATTGCTGGAACGGGAACCATTAATGAAAAGGGAGAAGTTGGTCCGATTGGTGGTATTCAACAAAAAGTTGTAGCTGCTAGTGATGCGGGTGCAGAAATATTCTTTGCTCCAAATGAAAAAGGGGCACCGAAATCGAATTATAAAGAAGCGCTTGAAGCAGCGAAAGATATAAAAACAAAGATGAAAATTGTACCAGTAGATACATTAGATGATGCGCTAGCATATTTAGAAAAAATGTCAGAAAAAAAGTAAACCTCTCGCCCTAGAGAGGTTTTTTTATAAAAAATTATTCGTTGTTTCATCATACCGAATAGGATGCTGAGTTATATCCTTTTGTATACATTTTGTACGTAAAGGTTCTTGTAGCACTGAAAAATAAACAGCATTTGCTTTGCGCTCTATATCTAGAACGGGATGTTGAAATGTTTTCGTATGAGTAAGAAGCGGGAGTCCTAGATTTTTTTTGTGTTTCGAAATATAAGTTTGTCCTTTTTGTGACATACCAAGTAAACGGATATATGGTGCATGTTGCTCTATATGTGCCTTTTCCATTTCTTCTTTTGTTGTATTTGTTAAAATATGTGTACATACCCGTTGTAATCTAGTCCATGTATAACGTTTTGTTTTTAATGCTTCCATGAAAGTAAGAAATGAAGAGGTATTATGTATTTTTGATAAAATACGATGCTCCAATCCTTCCTCTACCTCATATATCTGTTGTAAATCCTTGGAAGACATTGTCAAAAGTCTATATTTAAAAAATGGGAAATACTCCTCCCAACAATGCAGTGTATGATACGTTTGTTTATAGCTTTCTAAAAAAGATGCGGTACAATTGGGTACAAATGGATAAATGGTTGTGAATGAATCATTTTCACTAAATAATTGTTTGCGAATGCTAGTCGCACTTGCAATATGGTTATCTTGAAAGGTTTCGTCATGGTAATGAGATGCGAACCTTTCAATGGTATGTGCATGAATGGAACTTTTCTGAGAAAGAATCGCTTCAATGTAATGTAAGCCTAATATATTATTTGGCTGGGACATATCAACAGTATTGACGTCCGATAAGATGTGTGAGAAGGCTTGAGAAGTTGCTTTGGCATAGCTGTTTCCAGCATCCATAAATTGCTGCACAAGTTGATTGAAAGTATCTTTTTCCTTTTGGCGTAAAGAAATGGTATTATAAAAGTTTTGAACCTCTCCATCCTCACTGCCGAAGCAAATTTCAGAAACGCCAAGGGCATCTAAAATAGAAATAGCACCGTTAGCAAATGTTTCGGCTTTTTGTGTTGCGAATGTATAAGGGAGTTCAACAACAAGATCTATACCACCGGCTAGAGCCATCTTGGTTCGGAACCATTTTGATAAGAGAGCTGGTTCACCACGTTGTAAAAATGATCCGCTCATGACAGCGATTGTAATGTCGGACTGTGTTAACTTTTTTGTTTGTTGCACATGATAAGCATGACCGTTATGAAAGGGGTTATATTCAACAATAATACCGCTTGCCTTTATGATAATCTCTCCTTTCGATGTAGCATCTTTTCTAAAAACATGATAATCTATATATTATTTCCTATAATGACTTCATTATAGTGTAAAGAAAAAACATTGACAAATATAAAATGGCTAGCTATAATTTTGTTTGTTGCCTTGAGGTGATATGATATGAAATGGTCCATCCATCAATTAAACAAATTGAGACATAAAGGATTGACATTGGATGAGATGGTAGATGTAAGTGAGCTAAAAGAAGTCGAGAAAGAAATTCGAGAAATTAATCCTGTCCATGTAACAGGTAGAGTTGATTTTGGCTCCAGTAAGTTTACGTTTCATCTACATATAACTGGAAGCATGGTTTTACCATGTTCTCGCTCTTTAGTAGATGTAACATTACCATTTGACATTAAAACAACTGAGGTGTTCCAAACTTCAGAAGAAGAGTATGAAACGGAAGCGGAAATCCATTACTTAGAAGGAGAAGTACTTGACTTACTCCCAATAATCAAGGAAAATATACTTTTGGAGATTCCAATGCAAATTTTCAGTGATGATGTTTCCGGTGGAGCACCAACGCAAGGTCAAGACTGGCAAGTGATTTCGGAAGAAAGCAAAGAAAAGCCTGTTGATCCAAGGTTAGCAGGACTTGCGAAGTTTTTTGACAAATAATCGGAAGACTGGTTCAGGCCTTCATATGAAAATAACTATTTCTTTTAAGGAGGTGGGAAGAATGGCTGTACCTTTTAGAAGAACTTCTAAAACAGTAAAAAGAAAGCGTCGTACGCATTTCAAATTATCAGTACCTGGTATGGTAGAGTGCCCAAGCTGTGGTGAAGCGAAATTAGCTCACCGTGTATGTAAAGCATGCGGTACTTACAAAGGTAAAGAAGTAATCAGCAAGTAATTGTGGAAATAAACGCAGAAGATATTCTTCTGCGTTTATTTTTTTTGTATTATTCTTTATATGTTGGTATTCTATCTTTTCTAGTAACTGCATATGTTTAATAAAAAATGCATAAGGAGGACTAGAGGAATGGCGACAACAAGACAAGATGCATGGACTGATGATGAAGATTTACTTCTGGCAGAAGTGGTACTCCGGCATATTCGTGAAGGAGGAACCCAGCTTTCCGCATTTAAAGAGGTAGGTAGACATTTATCTCGTACACCTGCAGCATGCGGATTTAGGTGGAATTCTTACGTTAGAAAGCAGTATAAAGAACGTATTGAAGAGGCAAAACAAATTCGTAAGGTAGAGAATTATGTAGTAAGGCAACCAAAAGTGGTGGAGTTTTCTCCTACATCAATTACATTAGACGATGTTATTAACTTCTTACAAAAATATAAAGATGAAAAAGAATTAAAAGAATTACACCAAAAAATTGAATTGTTACAAAAGGAAAAGGAATGGCTTCTACAGCGTGTATCTGTATATGAAGAAGAGTATCGTACTTTGCTTGATTATATTGATCGAAAAAGAAGTGTGATGGTACTAGAAACAAAAGAAAGAGATACCATTCATGAGCATGAAACATTAGAAAAGGTGAAAAAATAAAAACAGCTGAATAACAGCTGTTTTTATTTTATGCGGATTCTTCATTTGTAACCGCATTCAAATTAGCTTCTGGATGCCAAATGTAAAATTCGCCATCAGTGGTTGATATTTGCCCGAAGTTTAGTTTCTCCCAAAATGCAGCGGATTGAATACGAGCTGTTGTTTTGATTGGAAATTGTAGTTGTTTTGCATAATTAACAAGCATTTGACCAAAACCCTGTTTTTGGAAGTTTGGTAACACTTCAAGTTTAGAGAGTTCTACGTAAGATCCAGTAATCTCAAGATTTAATTCACCATGTCTCCTCATGTACAAGCTCATACGTGCGATAAGGGATCCGCCGTAATAAATGCCGTAAAATGGGGACTCGCTATCATTTTCAATAATATTTGCTTGCAATTCTTCGAACATGGAGAGTTCTTGAGCGCCACAGCCCTTAAATTTTTTAAATTCGTCTAACGTTTTATAATTGATGAGCAAGCGCTCAACTTTTGGGAATGTCATTACAACACATCCTTTTCTCGTTTTGTAAAATAAAGAAAAGTATAAATATTTCCAATAATATTATAACTCATTTTTTCATTTTTATGAAGGAAATAGAATATTTCTTTCAGTATTTTTTTGAGGATTTGCTACACTAGTCGTATGAAGGGAATTTATATATATTTATGAAATGTACTTTTAGTTGTTGAAATATAAATAAGATATACTCAATGTTATGATGAGTTATAGAGGGGAGGTAATCAGGAGGCTTCTAATTGATTACAGGATATCTTTCTTCTTTGTATTCGTTAGGAGATTCTGAGGGGATAGAGATGAAGATTGGGATTGTTGGTCCGGGAGCTATTGGTCTTCTTTTTGCATTTTATTTAAAAAAGAACAAACAGGATGTTACATTATTTACAAGAACGGTAGAACAAACTGAAAAGTTAATGCAGGAGGGGATAAGCTGTATTCGTAAGGGAAGAAAGGAAACGGTATTTCCGAATGTTACGCCATTAGAGAGTATTGTAGGTGAACAAATGGACTATACGTTTATTGCTGTAAAACAATATCATTTAGCGAATATACTTCCTTTCATAAAAGGACAAAGGCAGATTATCTTTTTGCAAAATGGAATGTCTCATCTGGATATATTACACGAAATAAAGTGTGAAAATGTAGCGGTGGGGATTGTGGAGCATGGGGCAAAAAAAGAAAATGAATATACAGTGCGCCATACAGGAGTAGGGGTTACGAAATTTGGAGTAGTAAATGGTGATTGGTCTCAATTTGAGGCGCTATTGGATTGTTTTTCCTCAAAGTATTTTTCGGTGCAAGTAGAAGAAGATTGGAAACAAACAATGAGTTATAAACTTGTAATAAATGCCTGCATTAATCCACTAACAGCTTTATTTGGTATACAAAACGGAGAATTGCTATCGAATCCTTTTTTTTATAAAGTGATGGAGCAAATATTTCAGGAGGTCATGTTCCTTGTAGGGGAGGAAAAAAAAGAAGAGATGTGGCAATTGGTTTGTCATGTATGTGAAACAACATCCAGTAATACATCCTCTATGTTAGCTGACGTAAAAGAGAATCGGGAAACGGAAATTGATGCTATTATTGGCTATGCGATAGAAGAAGCGAGGAAACAGCGAAAGCAAGTTCCCACACTGCAATTTTTATACAATTCAATAAAGGGATTAGAAGTATAAGAGATATTCTTTGCTTTTACATCAAACATTGACTACAATTTGGATTGGTGAGAGAACAGGATAGGAAAGGAAGAATTATATGGAGATAAAAGAAATCTCTGTTCCACTACAAGGTGTTGTGGCGGACTATATGAAGGGTAGAAAAGAAGTGCAGGCATTCTTCGACTATCCGTTGACAGAAGATGGATTCGGGCGGCGTCTGTATGATTTGCGTGATAAGAAGTTTTTCCGTCAAGACTTAGTGGCACATTTATTGGAATATAATACCAATTTACATGCTGGAGACCATACTCTTCGGAATATAGAGGCGCTAGCGGATGAAAATACATATGTTGTTGTTGGAGGACAACAAGCAGGACTATTAACAGGACCTCTTTATACTGTGCATAAAATTATTTCGATTTTGCAGCTTGCAAAAGAAAAAGAAGCAAGTTTAGGAGTTCGTGTAGTTCCTGTTTTTTGGATTGCTGGTGAAGATCACGATATCGATGAAATTAATCATGTGTTTGTAACGAAAAATAAAAAAATAAAAAAGACGATTTTCCATGATCGTCATCCAAAAAAGGCAAGTGCATCTGAATCTGATCTTTCAATAGCAGACTGTAGAAAGTGGATTGAAGAAATTTTCAAAACATATCCGGAAACGAATTTTACAAAGGATGTATTACAGTTTGTTGAAGATGCTTTGCAGAATTCTCGTACATATGTAGATTTCTTTGCGCATCTTATTATGAAATTATTTGTAGATTCAGGATTGATTCTCGTTGATTCCCATCATCCAGCGTTAAGAAAGTTAGAAGTTTCTTTTTTTAAACAAATACTAAGTCGATATAAAGAAGTGCAAATGAGTCTTCAAGAACAACAGCAATTAGTAAAGGAACAAGGATATAAACCGATTATTGAAACAAAATCAAATGCAGTGCACATATTTATGCAAATTGATGAAGAGCGTGTGTTGTTAGAAGAAGAGAATGGGAAATTTGTTGGAAAAGATGGTATTTATTCATTTTCGTATGAAGAGTTGATAGCGGAAATGGAAAAAAGTCCGGAACGATTTAGTAATAATGTTGTAACAAGACCACTTATGCAAGAATATATATTTCCGACATTAGCGTTTATTGGAGGGCCTGGTGAAATTGCTTACTGGAGTGAATTGCAGCAAGTATTTCATGTGTTTGGTTTTCAGATGCCTCCGGTTGTTCCGAGACTCACAATTAGTTACATGGAACGCGATATTATAACAGATTTACATGATTTACAATTACAAGAGAGTGATCCATTTGTAAATGACATAGATATGCTACGTGAAGAGTGGCTTTCTAATCAAATAGAAGAACCAATTGATAATCAGTTTATAGAAGCGACAGAGAAAATGATGGATGTTCATACTTCTTTACAACAGTTTGTAAAAAAAATTGACCCGGGATTGCAGCAATTCGCTGAGAAAAATGAGCGGAAAATTAAAGAGCAAATTGAGTTGCTAGAAAGAATGTTAAAGCGAAATGTTGAGAAAAAACATGAAGTAGAGCTGAATAAATTTCGCCGTTTACAATACGCGCTCCGTCCGCTAGGTGCGCCGCAAGAACGGGTATGGAATATATGTTATTATTTAAATCAGTTTGGATTAGATTTTGTTGAACGAGTAATGAAGCAATCGTACTCTTGGAACGGGAACCATCATATTATAAAACTATAAAATCTTGCTCTTAGGAGCAGGATTTTATTTTTTGTACGTGGAATTAACTGTAAAGTGATTTTATTCCGAATTATCTAACGGAATGTTTGGAAGTATGATATTTATAATAAAGCACATGTATATGACAAAATAGAACAAAATGTAAACGTATTATTGTGTTTTTCGACATGTTTTTATTTAATTTCCCGCAAAAAATGATAAAATTTAGTATATAATAAAGTGAAACTGCGATTTGTGGATATTAGATTTCCACTGACGCCAAGTTGGATGTGACATATTTTCGTAGCATTAATTTCCCGACATATTGGGTGGTTTATTAGGAAGAAAAAGAGACATTCAACGTAATTATTTTGCAAAAAGTAGGTGCAACAATGTTTAAACACGTAACAGTTCTTTTAAAAGAAACAGTAGATGGTTTGGATATAAAACCAGGTGGTACATATGTAGATTGTACGCTAGGTGGTGGAGGACATAGTTCCTATTTATTATCCCAGCTAACGGAAGGGGGAAAATTAATTGCATTTGATCAAGATGAAATTGCGATTCAAAATGCAAAAGAAAGATTTTCTTCTTATGGTGATCAATTTATAACAGTGAAGAGTAATTTTCGCTATTTGTCAGAAAAGCTACATGAATTAGGAATAACAGAAGTAGACGGAATTTTATTTGATTTAGGTGTTTCATCCCCACAATTAGATACACCAGAACGTGGTTTTAGTTATCATCATGATGCGCCCTTAGATATGCGGATGGATCAAGATGCCCCATTAACGGCATATGATGTTGTAAACAACTGGTCATATGAACAACTCGTAAGAATCTTTTTCCAATATGGTGAAGAGAAGTTTTCAAAGCAAATTGCAAGGAAAATCGAAGCGTACCGCGAGAATAAGGCGATTGAAACGACAGGAGAGTTAGTAGAGCTAATTAAAGAAGGGATTCCTGCTCCAGCTCGTAGAACGGGTGGACATCCTGCAAAACGAGTGTTCCAAGCGATTCGAATTGCTGTAAATGATGAGTTGAAAGTATTCGAGGAGGCACTGGAATCTGCGATTGAAATGGTTAAACCAGGTGGAAGAATCAGTGTTATTACGTTCCATTCATTAGAAGATCGTATTTGTAAAACAACATTTAAACGAAATAGTACAACACCACAGCTTCCTCCAGGATTACCAATTATCCCTGATGAGTTTAAGCCGAAACTAAAGCTCATTACAAGAAAACCGATTTTACCTTCTGATGAAGAGTTAGAAGAAAATAATCGAGCGCGTTCTGCGAAGTTACGAATCGCTGAAAAACGATAAAAAGGAGAGAGAGGTATGACAAATTTAGCTGTAAAGTATAAACAACAACAAGTGCAAGAACAAGTGCAAGTACAATCTCAAGCTCCGCAGCAAAATGTACAATCAAAAGCGAAAACAAAAATTACAAGAATTGAAAAATTGTTGTATGTGGCTTTTATTGGCTTTTTATTATATGCTTGTGTGGCTTTTATTGGAAATAAAGCAGGCCTGTACCAAGTTGATGCGGAAGCAGCAAAAATAGAGAATGAAATTGTGGAAAAACAAAAAACAAACCAAGAATTACAAGCTGAAGTGGAAAAGTTAAGTCGCTATGAGCGTATCGCAGAAATCGCAAAAAAACACGGGCTAGAAATTAATGCGAATAATGTGAAAGGTTTACATTAATATAGTAGGTGTGAAGAAAATATGAAGACGAATATGAACAAAATTCATACCAATAAAGGAGCAGGTTACTTTATGATATTTTTCCTCCTGCTCTTTTTGCTGTTGTTAGCCCGATTCTTTTATATTCAAGCGACAGGAACAGTACATGGTCAAGACTTAAAGAAACTTGCACAAGACAAGCATAATAAAAATGGTGTACTTGAAGCGAATCGTGGAACGATTTATGATCAAAATGGACATGTGTTAGCGCAAGATGCGAACTCATACAAGATTGTTGCGAAACTAAAAGGTGAAAAACCTGTAAAAGATAAAGAGGATGCTGCAAAGAAAATTGCAGGTGTACTTGGGACAGGTGAAGATGAAATTTTAGCCACTTTAAACAAAGATAAGAGTCAGGTAGAGTTCGGAGCGCTGGGAAAGAACTTGACGAAAGAGAAGAAAGAGCAACTAGAAAGTCTTAAAATACCAGGTATTTCATTTGTTACAGAAAAAGCTAGAGTGTATCCAAATGGGGATTTCGCATCTTACGTATTAGGTTATGCAAAACCTGATGATAAAGGAATTGCGGAGGGGAAATTTGGACTAGAAGAGAGTTTAGATAAGTATTTACGTGCATCTAATGGAAGTGTAGCATATACAGGAGATCGTAATGGTGTTTCTCTCGATGGTGGAAAGCAAAATGTAAAGCCACCGAAAAATGGAGAAAATGTATATTTAACAATTGATCAACGTATTCAAGGTTTTTTAGAAGATGCGATGAAAGCAGCTGATCAGCACTATGAACCTTCTATGCTAATTGGATTGGTTGCAGATCCGAAAACAGGAAAAATACTAGGAATGTCTAGTCGACCTAGCTATGACCCAAATAAGGGTGATATTCAATACTATTTTAATGATCCAATCGCAAATGCGTATGAGCCGGGGTCTACGATGAAAATTTTCACATTAGCTGCGGCGATTAATGAAGGTGTATATAATGGTCAAGAATATTACCAGTCAGGTACGTATCCAGTTGGAAATCGTAAAATAAAAGATCATAACGGTGGTGCAGGCTGGGGATCTATTACATTTGATGAAGGGGTTGAGCGTTCTTCTAACGTTGCATTTGCAATTTTAGGAGATCAAAAACTTGGTCCAGATCGTTTCCGTCAATATATTCATAAATTTGGATTGGATGAAAAGACTGGCATTGATTTACCTAAGGAAGGAAAAAATACAATTGTATTTGACCAGCAGATTCAACAGGTAACAACAGCATTCGGACAAGGCTCTACTGTAACACCGATGCAACTTGTACAAGCTGCAACCGCAATCGCAAATGGTGGGAAAATGATGAAACCTTATACCATCGAACGAATTGTAGATCCACTAACGAATAAAGTGGAATTAGAGCATAAACCTGAAGAAGTGGGACAACCAGTTACAAAAGAAACAGCAGAACAAGTAAGACAATTATTAGAACGCGTTGTTACCTCACCAAAAGGAACAGGGAATGCGTATAAAATCGATGGATACTCTGTTGGTGGTAAAACAGGAACAGCACAAATTCCGGATGGAAAAGGTGGATATATGACTGGAAAAGAAAACTATATTTTCTCATTCCTTGGTATGGCACCAATGGACGATCCGCAATTAATTGTTTACTTTGCAATTAAGCAGCCGAAATTAAAAGATAATGAATACGGGGCACAACCTCTCGCGGAAATGTTTAAATCTGTAACGAAAAATAGTTTAGAGTATTTGAAAATTAAACCGAATCAAGTGAAAGATTCGAAGAAATATGTGAAAGAGCAACAGGCGGTTGTTCCAGAGGTAACCGGAAAAACAATGGAAGAGGCAAAAGCAACATTAGAAAAAGCCAAATTCCGTCCGATTATAGTAGGTGAAGGAAAAGTAAAACAACAGGTACCAAAAGCGACTGAAAAAACATTGAAGGGCGATCGAGTCTTCTTAGTAGGAGATAAACCGTTGATGCCAAATATACAAGGATGGGCACTTCGGGATGTAATGAATTTAGCGAAAACGTTAAATCTTAATTTGAAGCCATCTGGTACAGGATATGTGACAGAACAAAGTGTGGCGGAAGGAACGCCGTTACAAGCAGGTACGGAATTAGCTGTAACACTTGTACCACCGCTTGAGCCACAGCAAGAGGCAGAAAAGCCATAGAATGTTCTAGGTGCATAATGTAAGAAGTCCAAGAGGTTCTATTCGAATAGGTACAAGCATATATTGGAACAAGCTAGGCGTAAAGGAGGCTTGTTCCAATATGCGTGTATCGAATGTAACAGTTAGAAAGCGACTTATTTTTATACTTATATCAGGTATACTCATTTTTACAATTATTGATATTCGTCTTGGATACGTACAGTTTTTTCTTGGGAATATGTTAACAGATCGTGCAAAGGATTCATGGAGTCGTAATATTACTTTCGAACCTGAACGAGGAAAAATTTTAGATCGAAATGGTGTGGAGCTTGCAACGAATAAAAGTGCACCAACTGTCTTTGTTGTACCAAGGCAAATTGAAAAACCAGCAGAGACTGCAGAGAAGTTAGCTGCAGTTTTAGGTGTGGAAAAAGAGGAAATTTATAAACGGGTTACAAAAAAAGAGTCCATTGTAAGATTGGATAAGGGCGGAAGGAAAATTTCTCATGATAAAGCAAAGGAAGTACGTGCTTTAAGTTTAAAAGGTGTTTATATTGCTGAAGATTCCATTCGGTATTATCCGTTCGGAAAATATTTATCGCATGTACTAGGGTTTGCTGGTAGTGACAATCAGGGGCTTATGGGACTTGAGTCGTATTATGATAAAGAGCTAAATGGTGATAAAGGGCATGTGCGCTTTTTTGCAGATGCGAAAGGGCAAAGGATGCCGAATGTTGGAGATGATTTCAAAAAACCAGAGGCAGGCTTAGATTTAAAATTAACAATCGATTCTCGAATCAATACGATTATAGAGAGAGAAATGAATATCGCAGATTCTACGTATAATCCAGATGGTATGATCGCAATCGCGATGAACCCGAAAAATGGTGAGATTTTAGGAATGTCAAGTCGCCCAAGTTTCGATCCCGCGGATTTTCAGAGTGTTTCACCAGAAGTGTTTAATCGAAACTTGCCTGTATGGAGTACATATGAGCCGGGATCGACTTTTAAAATCATTACACTTGCGGCTGCTTTAAATGAAAAATTAGTAGACTTGGAGAAAGATACGTTTTATGATGATGGAGCAGCTGAAGTTGGAGGCGCTAGGCTACGTTGTTGGAAAGCTGGTGGCCACGGTAGTCAAACGTTTTTAGAAGTTGTTCAAAATTCTTGTAACCCAGGTTTTATTGAGCTTGGGGACCGCCTTGGAAAAGAAAAGTTATTCCAATACATTCGTGATTTTGGTTTTGGACAGAAGACAGGGATTGACTTGCAAGGAGAAGGAAAAGGGATTTTATTCAACCTAGATAAGGTTGGTCCGGTTGAACAGGCGACGACTTCTTTTGGGCAAGGGGTTTCTGTTACACCGATCCAACAAGTTGCTGCGGTAGCGGCAGCTGTAAATGGTGGGACATTATACCAGCCGTATATTGCGAAAGAATTTGTTGATCCATCGAATAATCAAGTTGTAAGAAAGAAAACACCGGTCGAGAAAAGAAAAGTTATTTCCAAGGAAACATCGGAAAAAGTTCGTTATGCGTTAGAAAATGTTGTAGCGAAAGGTTCTGGTAAAGGTGCATATATTGATGGTTATCGTGTTGGTGGAAAAACAGGAACTGCCCAAAAAGTAAAAGACGGAAAATATTTAGATAATAACTATATTGTATCTTTTATTGGGTTTGCTCCAGCAGATGACCCACAAATCGTTGTGTATGTTGCGGTTGATAATCCAAAAGGAGTTACTCAATTTGGTGGTGTTGTTGCTGCGCCAATTGTAGGAAATATTCTTCGTGATGTGCTTCCTGTGATGGGAGTAGAGCCACGCAAGGAGCAGGTTGAAAGGGAATATAAATGGGGCGATACACCTACAATAGAAGTTCCGGATTTAATCGGGATGAAGAAAAAAGATTTGCAAACGCAGCTTGTAGATTTGCAGCTCGATGTAAGTGGTGAGGGAGACAAAGTAATTAAACAATCACCAGAAGCTGGTGCCAAAGTAAAGGAAGGATCAAAAATTAGGATTTACTTTGGTAATTAAAAGTCAGAGATTGTGTTTTGTGATACAATTGGTGGAAGTTGAGTTAATATATAATCTCTGTTTTCATAGAAATTTATTTTCTATGAAAACAGATTATATTGCTCTTGAACATAAAAAATAAAGAATTTATCAGCTGAGGTATTATATGATGCACTGATAAACGAGTCTGATTTTTCGGGCTCTCAGCAAATGCTTCCTTCTTCAATTTTTAGCGAATGAAGGATAGGAAGAATTACTTATTAAGTAAGAGATAAATAAACAATGTAGAGAGGGTTTAGTGAAATGAAGTTGCACACACTTGTATCATGTTTGCATGATTTTCCAGTTGTTCCAAAAGAAAATCCAGAAATTACATCCATTGAAGCAGATTCACGTAAAGTGACAAATGGAAGCTTATTTGTATGTATGAAAGGGTATACGGTTGATAGCCATGATTTTGCTAAGCAAGCAGCCGCGCAAGGTGCGGCTGCTATTGTTGCGGAAAGACCGATTGATGTTGACGTTCCAGTTGTACTTGTGAAAAATACCTATCGTTCTTTAGCGGTTTTAGCTGATTATTTTTACGGACAGCCAACGCATAAATTACACTTGATTGGGATTACAGGTACAAATGGAAAGACAACAACATCGCATATTATGGATGAAATTATGCGGGCACACGGTCATAAAACAGGGCTAATTGGAACAATTAATATGAAAATCGGTGATGAAACATTCGAGGTGAAAAATACAACGCCAGATGCACTGACACTTCAGCAAACGTTTCGCCGTATGGTTGAGCAAAATGTAAATAGCGCAGTAATGGAAGTTTCTTCACATGCATTAAGTCTTGGCCGTGTACACGGTTGTGATTATGATGTAGCTGTATTTACAAATTTAACACAAGATCATTTAGATTATCATAAAACGATGGAAGAATATAAGCATGCAAAAGGCTTGCTTTTTGCTCAGCTTGGTAATAGCTATCATCATAACCGTGAAAAGTACGCTGTGTTAAACAGTGATGATCCAGTAACAGAAGAGTATATGAGAAGTACTGCGGCTACGGTTATTACGTATGGAATTGATACACATAGTGATATTATGGCAAAAGATATTGTGATGACGAGTGGTGGAACAACATTTACCCTTGTTACGCCAAGTGAAAGTGTAAATATTACGATGAAGTTAATTGGAAAGTTTAACGTATACAATGTTTTAGCAGCAATAGCCGCTACTCTTGTGTCTGGTGTAACTTTGCAAACGATTATTCATGTTGTGACGAATTTAACTGGAGTTCCAGGCCGCTTTGAAGTTGTGGACGGGGGACAAGATTATACAGTTATTGTCGATTATGCACATACTCCAGATAGTTTAGAAAATGTGTTAACAACAGCGAAACAATTTGCAAAAGGGAATGTGTATTGTATTGTTGGTTGCGGCGGTGATCGTGATCGGACGAAAAGGCCAATTATGGCTGGTGTCGCTACAGAATATGCAACACACGCAATCTTGACTTCAGATAACCCAAGAAGTGAAGATCCACAAGCGATTTTGGATGATATGTTAGCAGGTGCAAAAGGAAATAATTATGAAGTCATTGTTGATCGAAAAGAAGCGATTTTCCATGGGGTTTCAGAAGCGAAGGCAGAAGATATTATTATCATTGCTGGAAAAGGGCATGAAACGTATCAAATTATTGGCAAAGAAGTACATCATTTTGACGATCGTGAAATTGCGAAAGAGGCAATCACTGAGCGTTTAAACAACAAAGAGTAACAACATGAGAGGGGGACTACATGTGCTTGAACAAGGTTTATTAGTAACGGCTGGGGTAGCTTTCTTAATTTCTGTTGCCCTTTCGCCATTGTTTATTCCAATTTTACGTAGGTTAAAGTTTGGGCAAAGTATTCGTGATGAAGGGCCAAAATCACATCAAAAGAAATCGGGAACACCAACGATGGGTGGTATTGTCATTTATGTGTCTATGATGGTGACAACACTTATCATGGCAATTAAATTTAAACATTTAAATGCGGAAGTATCATTATTATTATTAGTTACATTTGGTTATGGATTGATTGGTTTTTTAGATGACTATATAAAAGTTGTTAAAAAAAGAAATCTTGGTTTAACATCAAAACAAAAATTAATCGGTCAGCTAGTTATTGCAATTGCATTCTTTGTAATTGCAAAAGGGCAGGGATTTGATACACATTTAATGATTCCAGGAACCGAAATTAAATTTGATTTACACTGGGCATATTTTATCCTTGTGCTATTTATGCTTATTGGTGGATCAAATGCAGTCAATTTAACAGATGGTTTAGATGGATTGTTATCAGGAACAGCCGCAATTGCATTTGGAGCATTTGGCATTATTGCAGTTGCTCAAGATCAATATGCCGTAGCTATTTTCTGTATGGCAGTTGTAGGAGCGGTACTTGGATTCTTAGTGTTTAATGCAAATCCAGCTAAAGTGTTTATGGGAGATACAGGTTCCCTTGCTTTAGGTGGTGCAATAGCTGCCGTAGCTATTTTATTAAAGCAAGAATTATTACTTGTTGTAATTGGCGGCGTATTTGTAATGGAAACTTTGTCTGTTATTATTCAAGTTATTTCATTTAAGACGACAGGAAAACGTGTTTTTAAAATGAGTCCACTGCATCATCATTACGAATTATGTGGCTGGTCAGAATGGCGTGTTGTTGTAACATTCTGGTCTGTAGGATTTTTATTGGCAGTATTAGGAATTTATATCGGGGTGTGGATGTAATTGAAAACTGTAACTGACTATCAAAATAAAAATATTCTTGTATTAGGTATTGCAAAAAGTGGCTATGCAGCAGCAACTTTATTAAAAAGCTTAGGTGCAAATGTTATTGTAAATGACGGAAAACCGTTAGCAAATAATGTATTAGCTGCAGAATTGCAAGCAAAAGGAATGGACGTTGTATGCGGTGGTCATCCACTAGAGTTGTTAGAAAGAAATATTTCACTTGTTGTAAAAAATCCAGGGATTCCATATTCCAATCCACTACTGGTTGCAGCGAAAGAAAAACAGATTCCAATTGTGACAGAAGTGGAGCTTGCATATCGTATTTCAGAAGCACCGTTTGTTGGAATTACGGGGTCAAATGGAAAAACAACAACGACAACACTAACGTTTGAAATGTTGAAAGAAGGACAAAAACATCCTGTTATTGCTGGAAACATAGGTACCGTAGCATGTGAAGTCGCGCAAGCAGCGAAAGAAAATGAAGTAGTTGTTACAGAACTTTCATCATTCCAGCTAATGGGAGTGGAAACATTCCAGCCTAAAATTGCAGCATTTTTAAATCTGTTCGAGGCTCACCTAGATTATCATGGTACAAAAAAAGAGTATGGTTTAGCAAAAGCGAATATTTTTAAAAGCCAAACTGAAGCTGATTATAGTGTAATTAATGCTGATGATGTAGATGTAATGGCGTTATCAGCAAATAGTAAAGGACAAAAAGTATTATTTTCGGCTACTAAGGTAATTGAAGATGGTGTATGTATTAAAGACGGTGCTCTTTATTTTAAAGGTGAGAAAATCGTTGAAGTTCAAGATATCGTTTTACCGGGTAAACATAATTTAGAAAATATTCTAGCTGCTATGAGTATTGCTAAATTGCTAGGGGTAGAAAATGAGGCAATTATTGCCGTATTAAAACGCTTTACAGGTGTAAAACATCGTTTAGAATATGTAACAACAATTAATAATCGTAAGTTTTATAATGATTCAAAAGCAACAAACATGTTAGCAACAGAAAAGGCGCTATCAGCATTTACGCAGCCTGTTATTTTGTTAGCAGGTGGGCTTGATCGAGGAAATGAATTCGATGATTTAATTCCATATTTTGAACATGTAAAAGCGATATTAACATATGGACAAACAGCACCTAAGTTAGTAAGGGCAGCTGAAAAAGCAGGGATAGATATTATTGAAAGTGTCGATAATTTAGAAGAGGCTGTAGAAAGAGCGTATTCTCATTCTACAGATGGAGATGTAATTCTTCTTTCGCCAGCTTGTGCAAGCTGGGATCAATTTAAAACATTTGAAGAAAGAGGAGACATTTTTATACAAGCTGTGCATAAACTTATATAAAGTAAACAAAACATCAGTAGGCTAACACCTACTGATGTTTTGTTACATAGAAGAAAAAAGCTTCTTCAAAAAAGGTGGTGCTCATTGCCAATGAAGAAAACGCCTGATTTTATTTTAATTATCGTAACACTTTTGTTGTTAACAATTGGAATGATTATGGTCTACAGTGCAAGTGCTGTCTGGGCTTCCTATAAGATGGGGGATTCATTCTTTTTTGCAAAACGACAGCTATTATTTGCGGTACTTGGTGTAGCTGCCATGTTTTTTATTATGAAAATTGACTACTGGACATGGCGTACTTATTCGAAAGTGATTTTGCTCATTTGTTTTATCCTTCTCATTCTTGTCTTAATCCCTGGAGTTGGACTTGTTCGAGGGGGAGCGCGAAGCTGGATTGGGATTGGAGCATTTTCGATTCAACCGTCAGAATTTATGAAATTTGCGATGATTATTTTTTTAGCTAAATTTTTAGCGGAAAGACAAAAATTGATTACATCTTTTAAAAAGGGGCTACTTCCAGCACTTGGTTTTGTATTTGTTGCATTTGGAATGATTATGTTACAACCAGATCTTGGAACAGGAACAGTAATGGTTGGGACATGTATCATAATGATTTTTGTTTCAGGAGCACGCATTTTTCATTTTGCAATGCTAGGGCTAATAGGAGTAGCGGGATTTGTTGGATTAATTGCATCGGCACCATATCGAATGAAACGTATTACGTCTTATTTGGATCCGTGGTCAGACCCACTTGGGAGTGGATTTCAGATTATTCAATCGTTACTTGCGATTGGCCCCGGTGGTTTGTTTGGGCTAGGACTTGGACAAAGTAGACAAAAATTTCTTTATTTACCCGAGCCGCAAACAGATTTTATTTTTGCGATTTTATCCGAAGAATTAGGTTTTATTGGTGGGTCGTTTGTGTTATTATTATTTAGTCTGTTATTATGGCGTGGGATTCGTATAGCATTAGGAGCGCCTGATTTATATGGTACGTTTTTGGCAGTAGGTATTGTGGCGATGATTGCGATTCAAGTGATGATTAATGTTGGTGTTGTAACAGGACTAATGCCTGTTACAGGAATTACTTTGCCATTTTTAAGTTATGGTGGGTCGAGTTTGACCTTAATGCTAATGGCAGTTGGCGTATTATTGAATATAAGTCGTCATTCTCGCTACTAAACCCTGTTTATAAGACAGGGTTTTTCGTGTGTAGAAAACGGAAAATATATTATAAATATATGAATATATAAAATTGAATTTAGAACAGAGAAGCGGAGGAATTTGTAGTGCGAGTATTAGTTAGTGGTGGTGGCACGGGAGGTCATATATATCCAGCTCTTGCGTTAATTAGAGAAATAAAAAAACTACATCCTGAAGCAAGATTTCTATACATTGGTACGGAAAATGGATTAGAAAGTACAATTGTTCCAAAAGCAGGGATACCATTTCAATCGATTGTCATTAGTGGATTTAAACGGAAAATATCCCTTGATAATGTAAAAACAGTGATGCGTTTTCTAAAAGGTGTACAAGATAGTAAACGATATATTCGTCGCTTCAATCCAGATGTTGTAATTGGTACAGGAGGCTATGTATGTGGTCCAGTCGTTTATGCGGCGGCGAAATTAGGGATTCCTACAATTGTACATGAACAAAATAGTGTACCTGGTGTAACCAATAAATTTTTAAGTCGCTATGTGGATAAGGTAGCTGTTTGTTTTGAAGCGGCATCTGAACATTTCCCAAAGTCGAAAGTTGTCATGACAGGAAATCCGCGTGCATCAGAAGTAATGAACCAAAATGGCATGAAAGGGAAGCGTTCTGTTGGATTATCTCTTTCTAAAAAATCTGTGCTTATTTTTGGTGGAAGTCGCGGGGCAAGACCGATTAATGATGCGTTTGTGGCAGCAATTGAACAATTTGGTAACAAAAATTATGAAGTATTGTATATCACAGGTGAAGTGCATTATGATAAAGTCATGGAGGCTATAAAACAAAAAGGGAATCCGGATAATGTAATCATTAAACCGTTTATTCATAATATGCCAGAGGTACTTACTGGTGTGGATCTTGTCGTTTCACGTGCTGGTGCTACAACATTAGCAGAGTTAACAGCGTTAGGAAAACCAAGTATTTTAATTCCGAGTCCTTATGTGACAAATAATCATCAAGAGAAAAACGCGAGATCTGTTGTCGATAAGGGAGCAGCAAAAATGCTTCTTGAAAAAGATTTAACTGCTGAAGCTCTTCTTCATGATATTGATGAAATTCTATTAAATACACAAACATTACAAAACATGAAACTAGCTGCTACGCAGTTAGGAATTCCGGATGCAGCAAATAAGTTATTTGAAGTGATGAAAAAACTTGTACAAAATAACGTTAGGTGAATGCCCTGCATACTACTGTAATACGGAGATTTAATATGGGGGAGATCATCATGAAACAATTAGTAAAGGAACTTATCGAAGCAGAAGTTGGTAAAGTGTTAGAAAATGAAGCGTTAGCTCGTTATACAACTATGAAAATAGGTGGGCCAGCTGATATTCTAATCGTGCCAAGTAGTGTTGCTGGTGTGGAGAATACTTTAGATTTAGTAAAGAAATATAACACAAAGTGGACAGCAATTGGACGTGGTTCTAATCTTCTAGTATCTGATAAAGGTATTGAAGGTGTTGTAATTCGTTTAGGAGAAGGATTAGATCACTTAGAAGTAGAAGGAACTACTGTACGAGTTGGGGGAGGATATCCTCTTATTAAGTTGTCAACACTACTTAGTCGCCAAGGTCTAGCTGGATTAGAGTTTGCTAGTGGTATCCCAGGAAGTGTCGGTGGAGCAGTATATATGAATGCCGGTGCACATAAATCAGATATGTCAGAAATTTTGATGAGCGCGCGTATTATGTTTGAAGATGGTACAATGAAGTGGTTAACAAAAGAAGAGATGGGATTTTCTTATCGTACTTCTGTTTTACAAACAAAGCGTCCTGGCATTGTAGTAGAAGCAAAATTGCAGTTGAAAGAAGGAAATCGTGAAGAAATAGTTGGTGTAATGCAAAAGAATAAAGACTATCGTCGTGAAACTCAGCCATGGAATCATCCTTGTGCCGGCAGTATATTTAGAAATCCACTACCAAATTTCGCTGGAGATTTAGTCGAAAAGGCAGGTCTACGTGGTCATCAAATTGGCGGTGCGAAAATTTCCGAAATGCATGGAAACTTTATTGTCAATGCAGGATCTGCATCAGCACAAGATGTGCTGGATTTAATTGCATTTGTCAAAAAAACAATTAAAGAAAAATTTGGTGTAGATATGCATACAGAAGTGGAAATTATTGGAAGGTAGCTGTTATTTGTTCCGCTCATTATCATTTATGGTATAATAAGAAGATAAGAACGGCATGCGTAACATGCCGTTCTTTATGTTACATAGGGGGATCGTACATGAAAAATAGTAAAGTGATTAAACTACAAGATCGTGTACCAAAACTAAAGAATCAAAAAAAGAAGAATAAAAAACCTGTCAATCAGAGATTAATTTTATATGTATCGATTTTATTTTTATTAGTACTTTTTTTAATTTATTTTCGGTCTCCACTTAGTAATATAAAAAAAATAAGTGTTCTAGGAAATCATTATATGACAGATGAACAAGTCATGAAGGAATCTGGAGTTACATATGACACGAGTTATTTTCGAGTGACAGCACATAAGGCTGAAGAGAATTTAACAAAACGAAATGAAATTAAGAAAGTAAATGTCAAAAAACGTTTTCCAAATAAAATTGACATTCACATTGAAGAGTATGTAACGATAGGTTATATAAACAAAGGTGGAAAGTTACAGCCACTTCTAGAAAATGGTAAAACACTTGACGTGCTTCCGAACGGGAAATTACCTGTCGCAGCTCCGATTTTTGAACCATTTAAAGAAGAGAAAATGAAAGAGTTAATTGAAGAGCTAGAAAAATTAACTCCGACTATTCTCAGATCTATTTCTGAAATTCATTATGCTCCAACGAATTCAAATGAAGACCATCTTACTTTGTATATGAATGAAGGTTATGAAGTGAGTACAACTATACAAGATTTTGCGAAGCGTATGGAAGCATATCCACTTATTATAAAGAATATAGAGTCGGGTAGAAAAGTCCTAATTGATTTAGAAGTTGGCGCATACTTTAAATATTTAGATAATGAAGAAAAAAAGCAGTAGAGTAGTAGTTTTATTTCTTTTCAAATACAATAACGACAAGTGTGTTTTTCTATGTGTAAATTTCATTACAATTATGATTAATTTGGTGAAAAATAACTAGATTTTCTTCGATTCATGCTAGGATTGGTACAAGTTTAGCTTTTCTATGAGTACATCTTAGTGTAGACTTATATTTGGCGATAATCTTTGCATTTGAAATCGAGTTATTTCAAAGATAAAGCAGTCATTCACAGATTACTGTGATTGCAATAAGTGAATGTTAAATAAAAATAAGAAAAATATAGGGTTAAAAAAGGGAAACGCATAAAGACGTTGAATATTTTTCTTATAAATAGTAAAGCTGCGATTGTTGTTCCATATATTGACCTGTATGGTATAAATAAAGAAGGAGGTGCCAAAGAATGAACAGCAATGAAATATATGTTAGTCTTGACATCGGTACATCCAATGTTAAAGTCATCATTGGTGAAATGGTTAATGATGGTTTAAACATTATTGGTGTTGGAAACGTAAAATCAAATGGTTTGAAAAAGGGCTCCATAGTTGACATAGACGAAACTGTTCGATCAATCAAAAAAGCAATTGAACAAGCTGAGCGTATGGTAGGAATTCACATTGAACAAGTTGTTGTAGGTGTGAATGCAAATCAGGTGCAGCTTCTTCCTTGTCACGGAGTTGTCGCTGTTTCAAATGAAGATCGTGAAATTGGAAATGAAGATGTCTTACGCGTTCTGGATGCAGCACAAGTTGTATCAATTGCTCCTGAACGTGAATTTATTGATGTGGTGCCTCGACAATTCATAGTAGACGGTCTTGATGAGATTAACGATCCACGCGGGATGATTGGTGTAAGATTAGAAATGGAAGGCACGTTAATTACAGGCTCAAGAACGTTATTACATAATTTACTACGTTGTGTGGAAAAAGCGGGCCTTGAAATTGTTGATATTTGTCTGCAACCTTTAGCAGCTGCAACGGTTGCTTTATCTTCTGATGAGAAAAATAGAGGTGTAGCCCTTGTTGATATTGGCGGAGGATCTACAACCTTATCGATTTTTCAAGATGGAGAGTTACAAGCAACAAGTGTATTGCCTTTAGGTGGAGATCATATAACGAAGGATATCGCTATAGGACTTAAAACTTCAACTGAAAGTGCGGATCAAATTAAGCTGAAATATGGACATGCTTTTTATGATACTGCATCTGAAGAAGAAGTGTTTACGGTTCCTATTATGGGAAGCGATCAAACAGAACAATATTCACAACTAGAGTTATCTGATATTATTGAGGCACGTGTAGAGGAAATCTTGATGTTTGTTCAAGAAGAGGTCCAGAAGCTAGGAGTAAAACAAGTAGCGTCTGGTTATGTACTTACTGGTGGGATTGCTTCTATGCCGGGTGTTCTTGATCTTGCATATGATATTTTACATGAAAATGTTCGTATAGCCACTCCAGATTATATTGGCGTTCGTGAACCACAGTATACAATTGGAGTCGGATTAATTAAACATTCTTATCAAAAAGCGAAATTGCGCGGAAAAAATGTTCAGGAAAAGGAAGAACATTTTGAACCTGTACCAGCACCAATGCCGGTACAGCAGCAACCTGTAAAACAAACAACGCGTAAGCAAAGCAAAAATAATGAAGACAATGAGCGTATGATGTCAAAAGTAAAACGTGTATTCCGCTATTTATGGGATTAAAATTGCACACGAAAAATGAGGTTCTAGGGGGATTTCGACATGTTAGAGTTTGATACTACTCAAGATCAATTAGCGAGCATAAAAGTTATCGGTGTCGGCGGTGGCGGAAATAACGCTGTAAACCGTATGATTGAGCACGGTGTACAAGGTGTGGATTTCATTGCTGTGAACACTGATGCGCAAGCATTAAATTTATCAAAAGCTGAAACGAAAATGCAAATTGGCGGAAAATTAACGCGTGGACTTGGTGCCGGCGCAAATCCTGAGGTAGGGAAAAAAGCCGCTGAAGAAAGTAAAGAACAAATCCAAGAAGCACTTCGTGGTGCAGATATGGTCTTTGTAACAGCTGGTATGGGCGGTGGAACTGGTACGGGTGCAGCTCCAGTTATTGCACAAATCGCAAAAGAACTAGGCGCGTTAACAGTTGGTGTTGTAACACGTCCATTTACATTCGAAGGTCGCAAACGTGCGACGCAAGCTATATCTGGGATTACAGCATTTAAAGATAATGTAGATACAATCATTGTTATACCGAATGATCGTATTTTAGAAATTGTAGATAAAAATACACCAATGCTTGAAGCGTTCCGCGAAGCGGATAACGTATTACGACAAGGTGTACAAGGTATTTCCGATTTAATTGCTACACCTGGTCTCATTAACTTAGACTTTGCAGACGTAAAAACAATTATGTCTAATAAAGGTTCTGCATTAATGGGTATTGGTGTTGGAACTGGTGAAAACCGTGCAGCAGAAGCAGCAAAACGTGCAATTTCTAGTCCGTTATTAGAAACATCTATCGATGGTGCACAAGGTGTTCTTATGAATATTACTGGGGGCACAAACTTAAGTTTATATGAAGTGCAAGAAGCGGCAGATATCGTTGCTTCAGCTTCAGATCCAGAAGTGAATATGATTTTCGGTTCTGTAATTAATGAGAGTTTAAAAGATGAAATTGTTGTTACTGTAATTGCAACTGGTTTTGATGATAGTGTTACAGTTCAGCCGCCAAAAACATTTGTACGTTCAACGGCGACTACAAATCACGCGCAACAGCAACAACCAACAGCACAGCCACAAAAACAACGTGAAGTAAAACGCGAAGTGAAACGTGAAGAGTCTATTGTACATGATCGTAATACAGATTCAGATGATATCGATATTCCAGCATTTTTACGTAACCGTCGTAGACGATAAAAAGAAAGGAGCCTCAGGGCTCCTTTCTTTTTTATTACACAACCTTAAATATTTTAAAATAAAAAAACTTATCTCGCTATTCATAAATATATAAATTCATTTTGATTTTTCAACGTACAAGTCGCTGTTACGAAGAACAAAAGGTGACCAGCACTCGTTTCTCTCTTTGTTTTAACCTGCATATGGCAGGAAAAGGATTAATCTGACCGCTTCTATGCATGGCCGGATGCACTCTTTCACTTAAAAAGAAAGGTTTTATGTCGTTTTTTCAATTTGTATTTATATAGTAAGACCATCATCTAAATTATAGAAAGTAAGAAAAATAGATGAAGGGAACCGAAGAATTTATTATTAGAAAGTTCACAATATATACCTCACGACAGATTATGTCTAGAAACCACAAAATAACAAAAAAACCCCTCCGCAAATTGACACACTTTCCTATTGGATATGCTTTATACTAGTCTCAACTTAAAAAAAGAGGTGAATTGTTTGGTTGTTTACGCTGACGTTGTTTGGTTGTTAAACGCCTGCATTGATTTTCTTTTGCTTTTATTAACAGCAACTGTGTTGAAAAAGAAGATCAAAAGATGGAGGCTTGTGCTAGGGACATTTATTGGTTCTACAATTGTTATTTTTGCCTTTACTCCTTTTGCTTCTATGATGACACACCCAATTATGAAATTATTGTATTCGTTACTTATTGTGTATACAGCATTTGGATTTTCTACTTTTAGAGATTATACACAGACTGTTTTTACCTTTTATTTTGTAACATTTATGGTAGGAGGAGGATTAATTGGAACTCATTTTTTCCTACAAACGAATGACATGGTAGATGGATTAGTTCAGGCGAAAGCAATGTCTTATGGTGATCCAGTAAGTTGGATGTTTGTGATTTTGGGATTTCCGATTATTTATTACTTTTCAAAAAAACGTATTGAAAATGTGGAAGTGACTAAGATTCATTATGACCAAATTGTACAAGTGAATATTAGATTAGTTGAAAATGAAATTAAACTAGATGGCTTGATTGATAGTGGAAATCAGCTTCATGACCCTATAACAAAAACACCGGTAATGATTATGCATATTTCATCATTAGAGCATTGTTTACCAACATGGTTAATAGAACAAATTTATTCCAAAACAGAGATTCCACAAATACCAGAAAATGATTTAGGTTGGGCAACGAGACTACGTTTAATTCCTTTTCGAGCAGTAGGAGTTGATCATCAATTTTTATGGGCAATTAAGCCAGATGTTGTTCAAATTTATCATGAAGGAAGCAATATGGTCGTAAATAAAGTATTAATCGGCTTAAATACACAGCAATTATCTACAAATGGAGAGTATCAATGTATTATACATCCGAAAATGTTGATATCACCAAAAGTGACAATTGCTTAATTATGAGAGGCGGGAGAATATGACGAAAATAAAATTTTATTTCACATATCTTTGGTATAAAGTATTGCTGAAACTTGGAATTAAGACTGATGAAATTTACTATATCGGTGGAAGTGAGGCATTGCCACCGCCTTTAACAAAAGAGGAAGAAGAAGTACTCCTCAATAAATTGCCAAAAGGTGATCAAGCAGCACGGTCATTACTTATTGAGCGTAACTTACGGCTTGTTGTGTATATAGCACGTAAATTTGAAAATACAGGAATTAATATTGAGGATTTGATTAGTATTGGAACAATTGGTCTTATTAAAGCTGTGAATACATTTAACCCTGAAAAGAAAATAAAATTAGCGACTTATGCATCACGTTGTATAGAAAATGAAATTTTAATGCATCTACGTAGAAATAATAAAAATCGTTCAGAAGTGTCATTTGATGAGCCATTAAATATTGATTGGGATGGGAATGAATTGTTACTATCAGATGTTCTTGGTACGGATGATGATATTATTACAAAAGATTTAGAGGCTAATGTAGACAGACATCTTCTTAAGAAAGCACTACACCAACTGAATGATCGTGAAAAACAAATTATGGAACTCCGTTTTGGACTTGCAGGGGGAGAAGAAAAAACACAAAAAGATGTGGCAGATATGCTAGGGATTTCACAGTCTTATATTTCTCGACTTGAAAAGAGAATTATAAAAAGGCTTCGAAAAGAATTTAATAAAATGGTATAAAGTGACGTTGTTAAAAGGTTAGATCATCAAGGAGATTGTACAAAACCAATCGGTATTCCGATTGGTTTTGTTGTATTTCCGAGTAAAGCACGAATGATATTTTTATTAAAAGTGACAGAAAAACGGTATGCATAAAATTCCCTCCAAAGGAGATACTTTACACTGTACAGCAACTCCCGATAGGAGGGAACACTTTGACGAGAAACAAAGTAGAAATTTGCGGTGTTGATACAGCTAAACTTCCAGTACTAAAAAATGAAGAGATGCGTAAATTATTTCGAGAAATGCAAAGTGGAGAGATAAGCGCAAGAGAGAAATTAGTAAATGGAAACTTACGTCTTGTACTGAGCGTCATTCAGCGATTTAACAACAGAGGAGAATTTGTTGATGATTTATTTCAAGTCGGCTGCATTGGACTTATGAAATCAATTGATAACTTTGACTTAAGCCAAAATGTTAAATTTTCAACATATGCTGTGCCAATGATTATTGGAGAAATTCGTAGATATTTGCGTGATAACAATCCAATTCGCGTCTCTCGTTCGTTGCGAGATATTGCGTATAAAGCATTACAGGTAAGAGAAAAGCTAATTGCTGAAAATTCAAAAGAACCAACGGCGATGGATATTGCAAAAGTACTTGAAGTGACACATGAAGAAATCGTTTTTGCACTTGATGCCATTCAAGATCCAGTATCACTATTTGAACCAATCTATAATGATGGGGGCGATCCTATTTTTGTGATGGATCAACTGAGTGATGATAAACAAAGGGACGAGCAATGGGTGGAAGAATTGGCGTTGAAAGAAGGCATGAAACGATTGAATGATCGCGAAAAAATGATTATCCGAAAACGTTTTTTTCAAGGGAAAACACAAATGGAAGTTGCCGAAGAAATTGGGATTTCTCAAGCGCAAGTATCACGCCTTGAAAAATCAGCAATTAAACAAATGAATAAAACAATTCAAGGATAAGGTCTCATCATTTACGATGAGATCTTTTTATGTTGCGTGCCCCGAGATTCTGTTCATAGGAAAGATTGCGTGTTCATATAATGACAGTAAAGTGAAATCGCTGGCAGAAGGAGACTTATCGATTACACAACATAAAAGGGGAGAATGACAATGATACGAATTTCAGAGTTTCAAATTAAGGATGTTGTAAATGTCTCTGACGGAAAAAAACTTGGAAACATTAGCGATATCGATATTGATATGAATACAGGGAAGATTCAAGCTGTCATTATTTCAAAGCAAACACGTATGTTAGGAATATTTGGGAAAGAAGCAGAGTTTGTTATTCCGTGGAAGCAAATTGTAAAAATTGGAGAGGATGTAATATTAGTAAGAGCTGATCATGTCAATTCTGTAACAGAATCAATACAAACACCGACAATTTCTTAAAGAATATTACAAATTCCTCTTTTTTTTATGTTGTCATTATGGAAAAATAAAAGTATGGTAAAATAGACAGGAAGTACCATGCTTTTTATGTTATTTTATTAAAAGGAGCCGCTTTATGAGAGAACCATTTATATATGAGGACGGTATATTGTATTTACAAGCGTGGAAAGAACTTGGAAACATTACTGCAGGATTTACGACAAAAGATGGTGGAGTAAGTACAGGCTCCTTTCATGCGATGAATTTAGGATTACATGTAAATGATATGATGGAAAATGTTCATGAAAATAGACGTATTTTAGCGAACAAGTTACAAAAAACATTAGAAAATTGGATTTGTTCAGAACAAGTTCATGATCATCATGTTGAAAAAGTAGGACAGCAAGAAAAAGGGCGAGGAATCTATTCATATGAAGATGGTATTCCAAACACAGATGGTATTTATACGACTGATAGAGATGTATGTTTAACATCTTGTTATGCTGATTGTGTTCCACTCTATTTCTATGCACCATCACAAGGTATGATAGGACTGGCACATGCTGGATGGAAAGGCACTGTAAAAGAAATTGCAAAAGAAATGATTCAAAAGTGGCGTGCGGAAGGGGTGCCAGCTCATGAGATTTATGTTGCAATTGGACCAGCCATAGGGTCCTGCTGTTATGTAGTTGATGATCGCGTATTATCAGCAGCAAAACAAGCGGTAAACGGACATGTTCCATATAAATTGATTTCAGACGGACAATATGCAATTGATTTAAAAGAAATCAATCGCATATTATGCATACAAGCTGGCATAAAAGAAGAGCATATTATGATGTCGTCTCTTTGTACAAGCTGTGAAGAACAATTGTTTTTCTCACATCGTCGTGATCGGGGAAAAACAGGAAGAATGTTGAGTTTCATAGGCTTTAAGGAGGATTGAAAACAGTGGTAGTGCAAGAGAATTTAGCATTTGTAAATGAGAAAATTAAAATAGCATGTGAACGAGCAGAGCGCTCGGCACAAGAGGTTAAGCTCGTTGCAGTAACAAAAACAGTAGGAATTGAAAAAACAAATGAAGTAATAGAAGCTGGACTTACTGATTTAGGTGAGAATCGTAATGAAGGTTTTTTACAGAAGTATGAGCATTTTGGTTCAAAAGTAAATTGGCATTTCATTGGTTCGTTACAAACGAGAAAAGTAAAAGAAATTATTAATGAGATTGATTATTTGCATTCATTAGATCGCATTTCACTTGCGAAAGAAATTCAAAAGCGTACTACAAAGCAGGTTCGATGTTTTGTACAAGTGAAAACATCGTCTGAAGAATCAAAGCAAGGGATAGCGGCTGAGGAAACGATTGCGTTTATTCGTGCTTTGCAAGAATTTGATAAAATTGAAGTTGTTGGATTGATGACAATGGCACCATTTACTGAGGAAGAAGCCGAAATTCGTCATTGTTTTAAGAAATTGCGTGGTTTGCAAAAACAAGTACAAGAACTAGGATTATCATACGCTCCGTGTAAAGAGTTATCAATGGGAATGTCAAATGATTATACGATTGCAATTGAAGAAGGTGCTACATATATTCGTTTGGGAACGATTTTAGTAGGAAAAGCATAAAAGGAAGGAGAATGTTATTATGAGTTGGTCAAAAGTAAAATACTTCTTTTTTGACACTCCAGAAGAGCGAGAAGCTTACGAAAAGGAAAAGGAGCAAGCTGAAATGAAAAAACAACAAGATCCACCAGAGCAGCAGGATATTCCACTTACGAAAGCACAGCCGAAACAAAATATTGTAAGTATTGAAACAGCAAAGCAATCTTCCAAAGTTGTTTTGTTAGAACCGCGCACATATTCGGAAGCACAAGGGATTGCGGATCATTTAAAGGGAAGAAGAGCGGTTGTCATTAATTTGCAAAGGATGTCAACAGATCAAGCTGTGCGTATCGTTGACTTTTTAAGTGGTACTGTATACGCTATAGGCGGGGATATTCAAAAATTAGGACCGAAAACATTTATTTGTACACCTGAGACTGTGGATATTGTTGGGGCCATTTCTGAGTTGTTCGGTGAAGAGGAAGAGACAAATATAAAGAGGTGGTAATACGCCATGACGATTATTTTACAAGCATTGCTTTGGATCATCCAGATTTATTCCTGGGCGCTTATTATCTATATCCTTCTATCTTGGTTTCCAGGGGCTAGAGAATCAACATTTGGTGATTTTCTATCACGTATTTGTGAACCATATTTAGAACCGTTTCGGAGATTTATCCCACCTTTTGGCATGATTGATATTTCTCCAATTGTTGCAATTATTGCGTTGAGATTGGCTAGTAGTGGTTTAGTAAGTCTGTTTCGTTATTTCTTGTAATAAGAGGTTGAATGAATGAGCATCTATGAGCATTTTAGACCCGAAGAAGTGGTCTTTGTCGATAAAGTGTTAGAGTGGAAACAGGTGGCTGAAGAATATCATCAAGTGAAATTAACGGATTTTCTGGATCCGCGTCAGCAGCAAATTGTTGCTACGATAATTGGAAATCAAGGGGATGCTACTTTGCGTCTTTATGGTGCTGAGCCAAAAGCGGAAAGGAAAAGAGCTCTTATTTATCCGAGTTATCTTGATTTAAATGAAGAAGATTTCCAAGTTGAAGTATTAGAAATTGACTATCCTTCCAAGTTTTATACGCTTGAACATAGGCAAATATTAGGTGCATTTATGTCTCTTGGTCTTACAAGAGAAAAGTGTGGTGATATTTTGCTTCAAGAAAATCGTGCCCAAATTATAGTTGCAAAAGAAATTGTTTCTTACATTGAAATGAATTTACAATCAATAGGGAAGAAAATGACGGTCTCACTTTCCTCTGTACAAGCAGACAAAGTATTACGATTGCAAGAAGAATGGAAAGAGCAGTCTGGAACTGTTTCATCCCTTCGATTAGATGTCCTGCTAGCTGAAATGCTTCATCTATCACGGCAAAAAGTACAGCCGCTTATAAAAAACGGTCTTGTGAAAGTGAACTGGAAAACTGTTGAACAAACTGCATATGAGTGTTTTCCGGGTGATGTTTTTTCAATTAGGGGATATGGCCGGAGTAAATTATTTTCTGTAGAAGGAAAAACGAAACGCGACAAATGGCGAGTTTTGTATGGTATACTAAAATGATTGGTTTTTTAGAAGGAAAATCCCTTATTTTGTCGAAGAAAAGATATAATTAAAAGAGGAAAATTCAGATAACTACTTGGAGGTGGCGTTTGTGCCGTTAACACCATTAGATATTCATAACAAAGAATTTGGTCGCGGATTCCGTGGCTATGATGAGGATCAAGTAAATGAGTTTCTTGATCAGATCATCAAAGATTATGAATTGGTCATTCGCGAGAAAAAAGCATTAGAAGAAAAAGTTGCTCAACTAGAAGGTAAATTAGATCATTTTTCTAACATTGAAGACACGCTAAATAAGTCTATCGTTGTTGCACAAGAAGCGGCGGAAGAAGTAAAGCGTAATGCACAAAAAGAAGCGAAATTAATTGTACGTGAAGCAGAAAAGAATGCAGATCGTATCATTAATGAAGCTTTAGTAAAATCAAGAAAAGTTGCATTTGATATTGAAGAGCTAAAGAAACAAGCGAAAGTATTCCGTACGCGTTTCCGTATGTTATTAGAAGCACAGCTTGAAATGTTAAACAACGATGATTGGGACAAATTAATTGAGCTAGAAGAAGAAGTGGACGAGCTATTAAAGAAAGAAGAAACAGTGTAAGCTTGACGTTTTTCTCATTATTACATATAATTTTAAACAACATATTTATTAAGAAAAACGAAGATAGGGATAAGTACCTTTTTCATACCTTATATAGCGAACTGAGGACGGTGTAAGCTCAGGATAAGGAGATAAATGGGAATATCACCCTGGAGTTCCGCGCTGAACAAAAAAGTAAGCGTAGGCGTATATTCGCGTTAAGAATATAAAGAGGACTTTGTGCATACGTGTACGGTCTACTAGGGTGGTACCGCGGGAGACTTTCTCGTCCCTTTTTTGGGGATGAGAAAGTCTCTTTTTTATTCCATTTTTTAGGGTCTTTCTTTTATACATTCGAGGAGGAATTAAGCGTGGAGTATAAAAATACATTACTAATGCCGAAAACAGAATTCCCAATGCGTGGGAATTTACCAAAGCGTGAGCCTGCAATGCAAGAAAAATGGGCTGAGATGAACATTTATGAAAAGGTACAAGAACATACAAAAGGTCGTCCTTTATTTGTACTGCATGATGGTCCTCCATATGCGAATGGTGACATTCATATGGGACATGCGTTAAATAAAGTATTAAAAGATTTTATTGTTCGTTACAAATCAATGACTGGATACTGTGCACCATATGTACCAGGATGGGATACACACGGTTTACCAATTGAACAAGCTTTAACAAATAAAGGTGTAAAACGTAAAGAAATGACGGTTGCAGAATTCCGTAAATTATGTGCAGAGTATGCATACGAACAAGTGAATCGCCAACGTGAACAGTTTAAACGTCTTGGTGTGCGTGCTGATTGGGATCGCCCATATATTACTTTAGAGCCAGCTTATGAAGCGCAGCAAATTAAAGTATTTGGTGAAATGGCGAAAAAAGGTTATATCTATAAAGGACAAAAACCAGTTTATTGGTCTCCAACAAGTGAATCCGCTTTAGCTGAAGCTGAAATTGAATACAATGATAAAAAGTCAGCATCTATTTATGTGGCATTCCCTGTAAAAGACGGAAAAGACGTATTAGAGGGCGACGAGAAATTTATCATTTGGACAACAACACCTTGGACATTACCAGCCAACTTAGGTATTTCTGTTCATCCAGAACTTGAATACAGCATTGTGAAAGTAAATGATGAAAAATATATTATTGCTTCTGAACTATTTGACACAGTTTCTAAAACGTTAGAGTGGGAAAATGCTGAAGTTGTGAAAACAGTTAAAGGTAGCGAACTTGAGTATACAGTTGCGAAGCATCCATTCTATGAGCGTGATTCTTTAGTTATGCTTGGTGAGCACGTTACAACAGATGCTGGTACAGGTTGTGTACATACAGCACCTGGACATGGGGAAGACGATTTCCTTGTTGGGAAACAATATGGATTAGAAGTTCTTTGCCCAGTTGATGATAAAGGTGTATTAACAAGTGAAGCACCTGGATTTGAAGGTCTATTCTATGATAAAGCTAATAAGCCAATTACGGAAAAATTAGAAGAAGTTGGCGCGTTATTAAAATTAACATTTATTACGCATTCTTATCCACATGACTGGAGAACGAAAAAACCAATTATCTTCCGTGCGACAGCGCAATGGTTTGCATCTATTGAAGCGTTCCGCAAGGAGTTATTACAAGCTGTTGAAGAAACGAAATGGGTACCAGCATGGGGTGAAACACGTCTTCATAATATGGTTCGTGACCGTGGTGATTGGTGTATTTCTCGTCAACGTGCATGGGGTGTACCGATTCCTGTCTTCTATGCAGAGAATGGCGATCCAATTATTACAGATGAAACAATCAATCACGTAGCAGATCTATTCCGTGAGAACGGTTCTAACGTATGGTTCGAACGTGAAGCGAAAGAGTTATTACCAGAAGGATTTACACATCCATCTAGTCCGAATGGCGAATTCCGTAAAGAAACAGACATTATGGACGTATGGTTTGATTCAGGTTCTTCTCACCAAGCTGTCCTAGAAGAGCGCGAAGACTTACAACGTCCAGCTGATTTATACTTAGAGGGATCTGACCAATACCGTGGCTGGTTTAACTCTTCATTATCAACAGCAGTTGCAGTAACAGGTAAAGCACCATACAAAGGTGTGTTGAGTCATGGATTCGTATTAGACGGTGAAGGTCGTAAAATGAGTAAATCTATCGGGAACATTGTTGTACCGAAGAAAATCATGGATCAATTAGGTGGAGATATTTTACGTTTATGGGTATCTTCTGTTGACTACCAATCTGATGTGCGTATTTCAGATGATATTTTAAAACAAGTTGCAGAAGTATATCGTAAAATCCGTAACACATTCCGTTTCTTATTAGGAAACTTAGCTGACTTTAATCCAAGTCAAGATGCAGTAGCGAAAGCTGAATTACGTGAAGTAGATCGCTACATGCTAGTGAAATTAAATGACTTAATTACAAAAGTAAAAGAAGCATATGAAACATATGACTTTGCGGCAGTATATCATGCAATTCATAACTTCTGCACAATTGATTTAAGCTCATTCTATTTAGACTTTGCAAAAGACATTTTATACATTGAAGCAGCAAATCATCATGACCGTCGTGCGATTCAAACAGTACTTTACGATGTTCTTGTTGCATTAACAAAACTTGTAACACCAATCTTACCTCATACAGCTGATGAAGTATGGCCATATGTTCCTGGTGTTGTAGAGGAAAGCGTTCAGCTAACCGATATGCCAGAAGCTGTAGAAGTAGAGGGTGCGGAAGCGTTAAAAACAAAATGGGATGCATTTATGACACTTCGAGATGACGTATTAAAAGCTTTAGAAGTGGCTCGTAATGAAAAAGTAATCGGTAAGTCATTAAATGCGAGTATTACCCTATATCCAACTGCAGAAATGAAACAAATGTTAGAGTCTATTAGTGAAGATTTAAAACAATTATTTATTGTCTCTGAGTATAAACTTGGTGGAACAATGGAAGAAGCTCCAGCGGGTGCACCAAAATATGAGCATACAGCTGTTGTTGTAGCGCAGGCAACTGGTGAAACATGTGAACGTTGCTGGGTTGTTTCTGAAACAATTGGTAAAGACGCTGAACATGAAACATTATGTGAGCGTTGTGCAACAGTAGTAAAAGAAAATTATGTAAAATAATGATGTGATAAAAACTGACTGCTATTACGGTAGTCAGTTTTTGTATTTAGTAAGGATTCTTCTTAACATGTGGCAGATGTATGAAAAGTTCGACTGCTTAAAGTTTTTCTGTTGGGCAGGAGGAAGTAACTTTTAAGCACTTTCCTATGAAGGAAAAATGTGTGAGCGGTAAGCGAGAAAATTTCGGACACACTAACGGTACATTGCAGCCAGGAGGGATGTACACGTGAATGAAATCTATATGGAAATCAAAGAAGAATTACAATTGATGAAAAAAGAACTACAGGAACGACTGGCAAAAGAAGCGATAGAAACTTATTATGTAGAATTCGGACTGGAATTAGGCTATGAATCGAAGGAAGATGGAAAAAAGAAATTATTTTTACATGATATAAGAGAAGATTTAAAAGATGTGGAACGAGCATTATTTAAAATGGAAATCGATATGTATGGCATTTGTGAGGAAACTGGGAAATACATTCCTGTAAAGCAAATGAAAATGATGCCAACAGCTCGTACAATTCATGAATTTTTATATGAGAAAGTAAATGTCTAAGAGGCACAACGATATTATATTACCTTTTTTTATTTTATTTTATTCTTCCGTAAAGGTTCATTGTGAAAAGACCGTAGCTATGCTAAAATTTTGAGGTACACTGTCTTTGTGGGGGAAATGAAAATGATATATTATTTAATAGCGTTATTTGTCATTACCATCGATCAAGTATCGAAATGGTTAATTGTAAAAAACATGGAATTAGGTACAAGTATCCCGATTATCGATAATGTATTATACATAACATCACATCGGAATAGAGGAGCTGCCTGGGGCATTTTAGAAAACAAAATGTGGTTCTTCTATATTATTACAGTTGTTTTTGTAGGATTTATCGTATTTTATATGAAAAAGTATGCAAAAACAGATAGGCTCCTAGGGATTTCATTAGGTCTTATTTTAGGCGGAGCAATTGGCAACTTTATTGATCGTGTATTTAGACAAGAAGTGGTGGATTTCATTCACGTGTATATTTTTTCATACAACTATCCGGTATTTAACATAGCTGACTCAGCTTTATGTATTGGGGTTGTATTGATTATTATTCAAACATTATTAGAAGGAAAGAAAATGAAGGAGTAATTGAATGAGCGAAGTACTACAAGTAACAGTTACAGAAGAACAAAAGAGCGAACGGATTGATAAGTTTCTCGCGGGAGTGAACAATGAATGGTCACGTTCACAAGTACAACAGTGGATTAAAGATGGCGTTGTAACCGTAAATGGAAACGACATTAAAGGAAATTATAAAGTAAAAGTAAATGATGAAATTGCAGTAGCAATTCCAGATCCAGAAGAGCTTGATATTTTGCCAGAAGACATGAATTTAGAAATTTATTATGAAGATGCAGATGTGCTTGTTGTGAATAAGCCACGTGGCATGGTTGTGCATCCAGCTCCTGGACATACAAGTGGTACACTTGTAAATGGGTTAATGCATCATTGTACAGATTTATCAGGTATTAACGGTGTAATGCGTCCAGGGATTGTACATCGTATTGATAAAGATACATCTGGCTTATTGATGGTTGCTAAAAATGATATGGCACATGAATCTCTTGTAAATCAGCTTGTGGCAAAAACAGTAACAAGACGATATAAAGCAATCGTCCATGGTGTAATTCCACATGATAAAGGGACAATTGATGCTCCAATTGGCCGTGATAAAAAGGACCGCCAAAGTATGACGGTTGATGAAAATGGGAAGCATGCTGTTACGCATTTTCAGGTGTTAGAACGATTTAAAGACTTTACACTTGTAGAGTGTCGTTTAGAAACCGGCCGTACGCACCAAATTCGTGTTCATATGAAATATATTGGATACCCGCTTGCGGGAGATCCGAAATATGGTCCGAAAAAAACATTAGATATAAATGGACAAGCGCTTCATGCGGGGATTTTAGGGTTTGATCATCCTCGTACAGGCGAATATATCGAGTTTGAGGCGCCAGTTCCAGCAGTATTTGAAGAAGTTTTAAATGTTTTACGGAAATAGTATTGACAAAACGATTAAAACCTGCGATACTAGCAACAGTTGAATAATGATCCTTTAACACAGCCCCGTGAGGTTGAGAAGGTAACGGTTTGAAATACTTAGGGTGTACTTGTACCCTTTTTTCAAAAGTCCTCTCGCACACTCTGAGAGGACTTTTTTTATACCATTCCTCTCACGCAAGAAAAAAGCTTGGAGGTGTAGAGCATGCAAGAAAAAGCTGTCGTTTTAGATGACCAAATGATTCGCCGCGCTTTAACACGCATCAGTCATGAAATTGTGGAACGTAATAAAGGTGTCGATAATTGTGTTCTTGTCGGAATTAAAACACGTGGGATTTTTATTGCACAGCGTTTAGCAGAACGAATTGGTCAAATTGAAGGAAAAGAAATAGAAGTAGGCGAGTTAGACATTACGCTATATCGTGATGATTTAACATTGCAATCAAAAAATAAAGAACCGCTTGTAAAAGGTTCAGATATTCCTGTGGACATTACGAAGAAAAAAGTTATTCTTGTGGATGATGTATTGTATACAGGAAGAACGGTTCGAGCAGCAATGGATGCTCTTATGGATTTAGGTAGACCATCACAAATCCAACTAGCTGTTCTTGTAGACAGAGGTCATCGTGAATTACCAATTCGCGCTGATTATGTAGGGAAGAACATTCCAACATCAAGTGAAGAACGTATTGAAGTTGATTTGCAAGAGACGGATCAGCAAGATCGAGTAAGTATATACGATAAGTAAAGCCCTTTTAAATGTAGTCCTGTGAGGCTGCCAAAGGGTCTTGACTTTCGTATGTCAAATTTGACATACGAAAGTATAGGACTCTTTGTGCATAGGGCGCAAAGAGTTTTTTTATTGCAAAGTTTTAAACTGAAGGAGGATATAACAATGGAGCAAAAGCCAGTGTTAGACATTCATGAAGTACCGAAACCCGGAAAATGGTTATTTTTAAGTATACAACATTTGTTCGCGATGTTTGGATCAACAGTGCTTGTTCCGTTTTTAACAGGACTGAATCCATCAGTAGCTTTAATCTCCAGTGGATTAGGAACACTCGCGTTTATTCTTATAACAAAAGGTCAAGTACCAGCATATCTAGGCTCATCATTCGCGTTTATCGCACCGATTATTACGGCGAAGACAGCAGGAGGACCAGGAGCAGCAATGCTTGGTGGTTTACTAGCAGGACTTGTATACATCTTAATTTCACTTGGAATTAAGAAATCGGGATCAGCATGGATTATGAAGTTACTCCCACCAATTGTCGTTGGTCCAGTTGTAATGGTTATCGGATTAGCATTAGCACACACAGCAGTGAATATGGCAATGAATGATGCAGATGGCAAGTATAGTGTTACACACTTCTCAGTAGCATTAGTAACGCTAGCAATTACAATCATTTGCTCTATATTCGGAAGAGGATTTTTCAGCATCATACCAGTTCTATTAGGGATTATCGGAGGATATATCTTCGCTTACTTCCAAGGATTGGTGGACTTAAAGCCAGTAGCTGAGGCGAAATGGTTTGATGTACCAGACTTTGTCGTACCATTTGTAACTTACACGCCAGAGTTTTCATGGAAGATTGTACTCTTAATGGTGCCAGTAGCACTTGTAACAATTTCAGAACATATCGGGCATCAAATTGTACTTGGAAATGTTATTAAGCGAGATTTAATTGAAAAACCAGGTTTACATCGCTCGATTTTTGGAGATGGTGTAGCGACATTAATCGCATCAGTAATTGGTGGACCACCAAATACAACATACGGTGAAAACATAGGTGTGCTGGCAATTACGAGAGCTTACAGTGTATACTTATTCATCGGATCAGCAGTCTTCGCGATTATGTTCGGATTTATTGGTAAGATTTCCGCACTGATTCACTCGATTCCAACACCAGTTATGGGGGGCGTATCAATCTTACTCTTTGGAGTAATCGCATCAAGCGGTTTACGCATGATGGTAGATGATAAAACAGACTTAAGCGACAAACGAAACTTAATGATTGCATCAGTGATTTTGGTAATCGGTATTGGTGGCGCGGTACTTCGTGTCGGAGAATCATTCCAAGTAGAAGGAATGGCGCTTGCAGCAATCGTTGGCGTACTGTTAAATCTACTGTTACCTGAAATGAAACAGAAACAACAATCTAAGCAGATTGCTTCATAAAAACAACCTTTTAATTCAGTCCTGTGAGACCGAAAAGGGTGGCTTTTTTCTCGCACCCTAGTCTCATACGATTAGGGTATTTTTATGCAATCGTTGTTATATAAATACAAAAGTGTTATCATAAAAATCAGAAAGATGAGGGATGACAATGAGCCATTTGTTAACGATGAGTGAATTATCGAAAGAAGAGATTTCAGAAATCCTAAAAGACGCAGAAGATTTCGCAAATGGAAGAAGTAAAAAAACAACAGAGCAAACGTTTGTAGCGAACTTATTTTTCGAAAATAGTACGAGAACAAAGTTTAGCTTCGAAGTTGCCGAGAAGAGATTAGGACTAGACGTATTAAACTTCTCAGCAGATTCTTCTAGCGTACAAAAAGGAGAAACATTATACGATACGATAAGAACACTAGAATCAATCGGAACAAAAGCAGTAGTCATCCGCCATCAGCAAGATCGCTACTTCGATGAGCTAAAAGATAAAGTAAATATTCCAATCCTAAATGCTGGAGATGGATGTGGAAATCATCCCACACAATGCTTGCTAGACCTTTTAACAATTAAACAAGAGTTTGGAAGCTTCGAAGGATTAAAGATTGCAATTGTTGGAGATATCCGCCATAGCCGAGTAGCCCGCTCTAATGCTGAAGCATTAACGAAACTAGGAGCAACAATTTACTTTGCTAGCCCAGAAGAGTGGAAAGATGAAACTAACACATTCGGAACATACAGAAGTTTAGATGAACTTGTTCCAGAAGTTGATGTGATGATGTTACTTCGTGTGCAACATGAGCGTCATGACCATTATGAAACAGACATCATGAAAGAGTATCATGAACAGCACGGATTAACAATTGAACGAGAAAAACGTATGAAACAAGGAAGCATTATTATGCATCCAGCTCCTATAAACCGCGATGTAGAAATTGCGAGCGAACTCGTTGAGTGTGAGCGTTCCCGCATTTTCAAACAGATGGAAAACGGAGTTTACGTAAGAATGGCTGTACTAAAACGCGCATTACCAAATGTATTAGGAGGAATGAAACATGAATTATTTGTTTAAAAATGGACGTTATCTAAATGAAGAAGGAAAAATTGTAGCAACAGATCTTCTTGTACAAGACGGTAAAATTGCGAAAGTAGCAGAAAATATTACGGCAGATAATGTTGAAGTAATCGATGTAAATGGAAAATTAATCGCACCTGGACTAGTAGATGTACACGTTCATCTTCGCGAACCAGGTGGTGAACATAAAGAAACAATTGAAACAGGTACGCTTGCAGCAGCAAAAGGTGGATTTACAACAATTTGCGCAATGCCAAATACACGCCCAGTACCAGATAGCAAAGAACATATGGAAGACTTACAAAAACGAATTAAAGAAAAAGCACATGTAAATGTACTGCCATATGGCGCAATTACAGTACGTCAAGCAGGTTCTGAAATGACAGACTTTGAAACATTAAAAGAACTTGGAGCATTCGCGTTTACTGATGATGGAGTAGGCGTACAAGATGCAAGCATGATGCTAGCTGCTATGAAACGTGCAGCAAAATTAAATATGGCAGTCGTTGCACACTGTGAAGAAAATACACTAATTAATAAAGGTTGTGTACATGAAGGGAAGTTTTCTAAGGAACACGGATTAAACGGTATCCCATCAGTATGTGAATCTGTACATATTGCCCGGGACATATTACTTGCGGAAGCGGCAGATTGCCACTATCACGTATGTCACGTAAGTACAAAAGGATCTGTACGAGTGATTCGTGATGCAAAACGTGCTGGAATTAAAGTGACAGCAGAAGTAACACCGCACCACTTAGTATTATGTGAAGATGATATCCCAGGTGTTGATCCAAACTTTAAAATGAATCCACCGCTTCGAGGAAAAGAAGATCACGAAGCCTTAATTGAAGGATTATTAGATGGAACAATCGATATAATCGCAACAGATCATGCACCGCATGCAGCAGAAGAAAAAGCACAAGGTATTGAAAGAGCACCATTTGGAATTACTGGTTTTGAAACAGCATTCCCATTACTATATACAAACCTTGTGAAAAAGGGGATTATCACATTAGAACAATTGATTCAATTCTTAACAGAAAAACCAGCTGATACATTTGGTTTAGAAGCAGGTCGCTTGCAGGAAGGAAGAGCGGCAGATATTACAATTATCGATTTAGAACAAGAAGAAGAAATTGATCCAACAACATTCTTATCAAAAGGAAAAAATACGCCGTTTGCAGGCTGGAAGTGTCAAGGATGGCCGGTTATGACAATAGTTGGCGGTAAGATCGCATGGCAAAAGGAGAGTGCATTAGTATGAAAAGACAGCTTATCTTAGAAGATGGAACAGTATTAATTGGAAAAGGTTTCGGAGGAGAGATCGAAAAGTCAGGTGAGGTTGTATTTACAACAGGAATGACTGGATATCAAGAAACATTATCTGATCCATCATACTGCGGTCAAATTGTAACATTTACGTACCCATTAATCGGAAACTATGGCATTAACCGTGATGATTTCGAATCAATTCATCCATCTGTAAATGGTTTAATAGTAAACGAAATTTGTGATCACCCATCTAACTTCCGTAATGAAATTTCGTTAGATGATTACTTAAAAGAAAGAAATATTCCCGGACTCGCAGGAATTGATACAAGAAAATTAACGCGAAAAATTCGTCAATATGGAACACTGCGCGGGCGTCTTTGCAACATGGATGCGGATGTAGAGTACATCGTTAGCCAATTAAAAGCGACAGTCTTTACAGATCATGTGAAACGCGTATCAACAAAAGATCCATATCCAAGTCCAGGCCGTGGCCATCGTGTTGTACTTGTAGACTTCGGAATGAAGCACGGTATTTTGCGCGAGCTAAATAAACGTGATTGTGATGTAATCGTTGTACCTTACAATACAACAGCGGAAGAAATTTTACGCCTTAGTCCAGACGGAATTATGTTAAGTAATGGACCTGGTGATCCAAAAGATGTACCAGAAGCAATTGAAATGTTAAAAGAAATCATCGGAAAAGTACCTTTATTCGGGATTTGCCTTGGACATCAATTGTTTGCTCTAGCATCTGGTGCAAATACAAGTAAGTTAAAATTCGGTCACCGTGGTTTAAATCATCCAGTAAAACATCTTGCAACTGGAAAAGTAGCAATTACTTCTCAAAACCATGGTTACGCAGTAGAAGAAGCGTCAGTTGAAAATACAGATCTTGAAATTACGCATGTAGCTTTAAATGATGGAACTGTAGAAGGACTTCGTCATAAGAAGTTCCCAGCATTTACAGTGCAATATCATCCAGAAGCTTCAGCGGGACCAGAAGATGCAAATGATTTATTCGAAGATTTCTTAACAATGATTGAAAACTTCAAGAAAGAAGGGGAAGAGTTATGCCAAAACGCTTAGACATTAACACAATTTTAGTAATCGGATCAGGACCAATTGTAATTGGGCAAGCAGCGGAATTTGACTACTCTGGTACACAAGCTTGTCAATCTCTTAAAGAGGAAGGTTACAAAGTAATCCTTGTTAACTCTAACCCAGCAACAATTATGACAGATACTGCAACAGCAGATAAAGTATATATTGAACCATTAACATTAGAATTTGTAAGCCGTATTATTCGTAAAGAACGTCCAGATGCAATCTTACCAACATTAGGTGGTCAAACGGGCTTAAACATGGCTGTTGAACTTGCGAAATCAGGTGTGCTTGACGAGTGTGGAGTTGAAATTTTAGGAACAAAATTATCAGCAATTGAGCAAGCGGAAGATCGTGATCTATTCCGTACATTAATGCAAGAGTTAAATGAACCAACACCACCAAGTGAAATCATTCATACGCTTGATGAAGCATATGAATTTGTAAAAGAAATTGGGTATCCGGTAATCGTTCGCCCAGCATTTACACTTGGCGGAACAGGCGGCGGTATTTGCCACAATGAAAAAGAATTAATTGAAACCGTAACAAGTGGTTTAAAACATAGCCCGGTAACGCAATGTTTATTAGAAAAGAGTATTGCTGGTTGTAAAGAAATCGAATACGAAGTAATGCGTGATTCAAACGACAATGCCATCGTAGTATGTAACATGGAAAATATCGATCCAGTTGGGGTTCACACAGGTGATTCTATCGTTGTAGCGCCGAGCCAAACATTAAGTGACCGTGAGTATCAAATGTTACGTAACACTTCATTACGAATTATTCGTGCGTTAGGAATTGAAGGTGGATGTAACGTTCAGCTTGCACTTGATCCATATAGCTTCCAATACTATGTAATCGAAGTAAATCCACGTGTAAGTCGTTCATCTGCACTAGCATCTAAAGCAACAGGATATCCAATTGCGAAGTTAGCAGCGAAAATTGCAGTCGGCTTAACATTAGATGAAATTGTAAACCCAGTAACACAAAAAACATACGCTTGCTTCGAGCCAGCATTAGACTACGTTGTTTCAAAAATTCCGCGCTGGCCATTTGATAAGTTTGAATCAGCAAACAGAACGCTTGGTACACAGATGAAGGCAACTGGTGAAGTTATGTCTATCGGACGTAACCTAGAAGAATCATTACTAAAAGCAGTTCGTTCTCTAGAGCTTGGTATTTATCACCTAGAACTAGATCATTTAAAAGAACTTGATAAAGAAACGATGAAAAAACGTATTATAAAAGCAGATGATGAGCGCCTGTTTGTTGTAGCAGAAGCGATCCGTCAAGGTATAACGAAAGAAGAAATCAACGCATGGTGTGAAATGGACTTCTTCTTCTTACAAAAAGTCGAAAACATCGTAAACAAGGAACGCGAAGTAAAAGCGAATGTAGGAAATATGGAAGTATTACAAGAAGCAAAAGAAATGGGCTTCAGTGATCATTACATCGCAGCTGCTTGGGGTAAAACAGAACGTGAAATTTATGATGTGCGTAAAGAAAATAGCATGACGCCAGTATTCAAAATGGTAGATACTTGTGCGGCAGAATTCGAATCTGCAACACCTTACTACTACAGCACATATGGAGATGAAAATGAATCGATCGTTACAGATCGTAAAAGCGTAGTTGTACTTGGATCTGGTCCAATCCGCATCGGCCAAGGTGTTGAGTTTGACTATGCAACAGTTCACTCTGTATGGGCAATTAAAGAAGCCGGATATGAAGCAATTATTATTAACAATAACCCAGAAACAGTTTCAACAGACTTCAGTATTTCTGACAAATTATACTTTGAACCATTAACAATCGAAGATGTAATGCACATCATTGATTTAGAGAAGCCAGAAGGTGTTATCGTTCAGTTCGGTGGACAAACGGCAATTAACTTAGCTGCTAAATTAGAAGAACACGGTGTGAAAATTTTAGGAACATCACTTGAAGATTTAGACCGTGCAGAAGATCGTGATAAATTTGAAGCAGCTTTAACACAGCTTGGTATCCCGCAACCAGTTGGTAAAACAGCAACGACTGTAGAACAAGCGGTAGCAATCGCTGAAGAAATTGGTTACCCAGTATTAGTAAGACCATCTTACGTACTTGGTGGGCGTGCGATGGAAATCGTATATCGTCAAGAAGAACTACTGCATTACATGAAAAATGCGGTTAAAGTTCATGCGGATCATCCAGTATTAATTGACCGCTATATGGTTGGTAAAGAAATTGAAGTAGATGCAATTTCAGACGGTGAAAATGTATTCATTCCAGGTATTATGGAACATATTGAACGCGCTGGAGTTCACTCTGGTGACTCAATTGGAGTATACCCACCGCAAAGCTTATCTGCAAAACTGAAAGAACAAATTATCGAAAATACAATTGCACTTGGAAGAGGATTAAACATTGTTGGATTACTGAATATCCAGTTTGTAGTATTCAAAGACGAAGTGTATGTAATTGAAGTAAACCCACGTGCGAGCCGTACAGTACCATTCTTAAGTAAAATTACAGGCGTACCGATGGCGAATATCGCAACGAAAGTTATTTTAGGTCAAAATCTTGTAGAACAAGGATATGAAACTGGCTATCGCTCAGAAGAGAATGAAGTGTATGTAAAAGCTCCAGTATTCTCATTTGCGAAACTACGTTCAGTTGATACAACATTAGGGCCTGAAATGAAATCAACAGGGGAAGTAATGGGGAAAGACTTAACGCTTGAAAAAGCACTATATAAAGGACTTGTTGCTTCTGGAATTAACATTCCAACGCACGGATCAGTAATCATTACTGTGGCGGATAAAGATAAAGAAGAAGCAATGGAAATTGCAAAACGCTTCCATGAAATCGGCTATAACTTATTAGCAACAGCAGGAACAGCACAATCGTTAACAGAGAAAAGCATTCCGGTGCAAGTTGTAAACAAAATTGATTCTGAAGACTACAACTTACTTGATATTATCCGTCAAGGGAAAGCACAGTTTGTAATCAATACGTTAACAAAAGGAAAACAACCAGCGCGTGATGGTTTCCGCATTCGCCGTGAATCAGTAGAAAATGGTGTGGCTTGCTTAACTTCACTTGATACAACAAGAGCAATTTTAAGAGTACTAGAATCCATGACATTCTCAGCTCACGCAATGAAAGAAATCGCGCCAGCGCAGCGTCACGAGGTGGTACATGCATGATGCAAAAGCAAAATATGATCGTCGTTAACCAAACAGAAATCGCAAAAAATATTTATGAATTAGTGCTTCAAGGTGATCTTGTACAGCAAATGAACGAACCAGGGCAGTTTGTACACATTAAGGTAGCAGAGGGCATTACGCCCCTTCTGCGCCGCCCAATTAGTATTTGTAATGTCGATCAAGACAAGAACGAATTTACAATGCTATATCGTGCGGAAGGACAAGGAACAAAAACACTAGCAAAGAGAAAACAAGGTGAAATTGTAGATGTATTAGGACCATTAGGCCATGGTTTTCCTGTAGAAGAAGCGGAAGCTGGGCAAACAGCTCTATTAGTAGGTGGAGGGATTGGTGTACCACCACTTTATGAGTTATCACAGCGTCTTGTTGCAAAGGGTGTACGTGTCATTCACATCTTAGGTTTCCAAACAAAAGATGTTGTTTTCTACGAAGAGAAATTTGCAGAGCTTGGCGATACGTATGTGGCAACAGTTGATGGTACACATGGTACAAAGGGATTTGTAACAGATGTGATTGATGCTTATGGAATCGACTTTGACATTTTATACTCATGTGGACCTTTGGCAATGCTACGTGCATTAGAAGGTCGTTATAAAGAGAAAAAAGCCTACATTTCACTAGAAGAACGTATGGGCTGTGGTATTGGAGCATGTTTCGCATGTGTATGTCACTTGCAAGAAGATCCAAGCGGACATTCTTACAAAAAGGTGTGTAGCGACGGGCCAGTATTTCCAATCGGGGAGGTTGTACTATGAACAGATTGCAAGTTGAATTACCAGGATTATCGTTGAAAAATCCAATCATCCCAGCTTCTGGTTGCTTCGGGTTTGGTCGTGAGTATGCGCAATTTTATGATTTAAGCGTACTTGGATCAATCATGATTAAGGCAACGACAGAACAACCTCGTTATGGAAATCCAACGCCTCGTGTTGCTGAAACACCAGGCGGAATGCTAAATGCAATCGGACTTCAAAACCCTGGGCTAGAAAAGGTAATGACTTCTGAATTACCATGGCTAGAGCAATTCGATCTTCCGATTATTGCGAACGTTGCAGGTTCACAAGCTGAGGATTATGTAGCAGTTGCAAAGGAAATTTCAAAAGCACCGAATGTTCATGCGCTAGAATTAAATATTTCTTGTCCAAACGTAAAAACGGGTGGTATAGCTTTTGGTACTGTCCCAGAAATTGCTGCTGATTTAACGAAGCGAGTAAAAGAGGTTTCTGAAGTGCCGGTATATGTGAAATTGTCACCGAACGTGGCAAACATTGTAGAGATTGCGAAGGCAATTGAAAATGCAGGTGCAGACGGATTAACGATGATTAATACATTGCTTGGTATGCGTCTAGATTTAAAAACAGCAAAACCCATTTTAGCAAACCGTACAGGCGGACTATCAGGACCTGCAATTAAGCCAGTGGCGATTCGTATGGTACATGAAGTGAGTCAAGCGGTTAACATTCCGATTATCGGAATGGGCGGTATTGAATCAGCAGAAGATGTAATTGAGTTCTTTTACGCTGGTGCAAGCGCAGTTGCAGTTGGTACAGCGAACTTTGTTGATCCGTTCGTATGTCCAGCAATTATTGAAGAATTACCAGCGTTATTAGATGAATTAGGATTTGATCACATTTCGGAATGTCAGGGAAGGAGCTGGAAATAAACATGTCACAGTCTTTAATCGTTGCACTGGATTTTCCAGGTAAGGCAGAGGTAGAACAGTTTTTAAGCCACTTTGAAGGGGAACAGTTATTTGTCAAAGTTGGTATGGAGCTATTCTATAAAGAGGGACCTGCTATCATTACGTACTTAAAAGAAAAAGGGCATCAAATTTTTCTAGATTTAAAGCTCCATGATATTCCGAATACAGTAAAAAGCGCTATGCGCAGCCTAGCTAGTCTAGATGTTGATATGGTAAATGTTCATGCTGCTGGGGGAAGCAGCATGATGAAAGCTGCGGTTGAGGGATTAGTGGAAGGTAAGCAAGAAGGAAAAGAGAGACCGATTTGTATTGCAGTTACACAACTAACAAGCACTTCGGAAGCTATGATGAAAAAAGAGATTGGTATTGAGAAAACGTTAGAAGAAGCGGTTGCTCATTATGCAAAATTAACGAAAGAAAGTGGACTTGATGGTGTTGTATGTTCGACACTAGAAGTACCAAAGTTACGTGAAGTATGCGGACCTGCATTTGTAACAGTAACACCGGGGATTCGTCTTGCAAGCGATGATGTTAATGATCAAGTACGCGTAGCAACGCCAAAGCGTGCACGTGAACTTGGTTCAAGTTACATTGTAGTGGGACGTAGTATTACAAAGGCAGAAAATCCGCTTGAAGCGTATAAAACCGTAAAACAACAGTGGGAAGGTGTAACAATATGAAAAAAGAAATCGCATCTCATCTATTAGAAATTGGCGCAGTATTTTTACAACCAAATGATCCATTTACATGGTCTTCTGGTATGAAATCACCAATTTATTGTGATAATCGTTTAACGTTATCATATCCAAAAGTACGCCAAGCGATTGCGGCAGGATTAGAGAAGTTAATCGAAGAACACTTCCCCACTGTAGAAGTTATTGCAGGAACAGCAACTGCTGGTATTGCGCACGCTGCATGGGTAAGTGATCGTATGGATTTACCAATGTGCTATGTACGTAGTAAAGCAAAAGGTCATGGTAAAGGGAACCAGATTGAAGGAAAAGCAGAAAAAGGTCAAAAAGTAGTAGTAGTAGAAGACTTAATTTCAACTGGCGGCAGTGCAATTACTTGTGTAGAAGCACTTCGCGAAGCTGGCTGTGAAGTATTAGGAATCGTATCAATCTTCACGTATGAGCTTGAAGCAGGAAAAGAAAAACTAGCAGCAGCAAACGTAGCATCATATTCTCTAAGCGACTACAGTGCATTAACTGAAGTGGCAGCAGAAAAAGGTATGATCGGACAAGCTGAAACAAAAAAATTACAAGAATGGCGTAAAAATCCAGCTGACGAGGCTTGGATTACAGCCTAATTATAAAAAACACGACCGCGGGGGAAACGCGGTCGTGTTTTTTATAGAAAATATGGTTAGATAAATATCCTCTTATCCTGGTAATTCTAACAATTATTCTAGATGAGGTCCCGACACATCGCTATCAAGCTAAGCATACTAAAAGGTAATATGGTAGTGCATTTTTATTGATTCTCTATGAATACACTAAAAATGGGCATGACAAAAAACTATTTAATGGTTTTTTTTTATTTTTATGTGGATTTTCGTATTTGTAACATCTTACAATACATAACACCCAAAATATCAAAAATCGTTTTCTTTTCGTAACGGTGCGATTTCCGTTCGTTTTTCTTCATTTTTTAACCAAGTTTTAAAATCCATCATCATCCTTCTTTCTTCAATTGTGTTCCGTAAAACGGATCTATTATATATATTAAGTTTAACAAGTTAACGGAAGACATCTTCTGTTAACTAAAAAAAATTTGCTATATTTATTCAGTTCTTTAATAAAGTGAAACTTTAATCAGTGGGGGTTTTCTCCATCCTCCACTGATTATTAGTTGAACCAATCGGGCTTTTATGGGCAGTTTATCTCCCACTTAACTTCTTTGCTTTCATAGAATTTTGAGGTGGGAGTATTACTGCCCGTTAACGCGGGATAAATGGAGAGATATTCATTTGTTAAAAAAATAAGAATTGAAGATTTTTCTATTTTTTTACAAATAGCACACAAAAAAGACATACTTCTAGGCTATTTTTATATACAGGAATTATTTTTTTGAAATGGTTAACTACATATAAAGGAGACTTCAAAATGGATATGGATTCATATTATTGGGAAATGGTTAAGAAGAATATTGGTGTGTATTCTGAACAGGAACAAGAATGTCTTCGAAATAAGAAGGTTATTATTTTTGGATTAGGGGGTGTAGGTGGATATGAAGCAATTCTCTTCTCTCGGATGGGGATTGGGCATATTACAGGCGTTGATCCAGATGAATTTGAAATATCTAATATTAACAGACAAATGTTAGCACTTTCTAGTGTTATAGGTGAACCAAAAGCAAAAGTTGCAGAACAGGTTGTAAAAGATATACATCCCTATATATCAACAAACTTTATACAAACAAGAGTAGATGAAGATAATGTAATCGAACTTATAAAAGGGCACGATATTGTAGTAGAAGCCGTAGATGATATGCCTTCAAGAGTTATTATACATAGAACTGCTAGAGAATTAGGTATACCAAGTGTGGGGATGTCAGGTAGTCCTCCCACAAGAGGATTTGTTTCTACATTTTTTCCAACTGGAATTCCTTATGAGGAAGCATTGAATGTATCTATTGTAGGAGGCAAATTAACAAATCACGAATTAAGACAACAAATTGCGGATATAAAGAAAAGTCGAGCTTGGTATTCTGTAGAAAAAGGGGCACCAAAAGAGTGGGCACAAGATTTTTGTGATGGAAAAGCAGGATGGATTATCACGCCGATGCGTGCCCATCTATTGTCATTATTTAGCTTTCATGAAGCAATCCAAGTGTTAACTGGTCGTGAACCGTTAGCGAGAGCTCCAAAAGGGATTGTTATTGATGTAAATAGCCAGAACCCCGTCCAAGTAAAAAATGCACCAAAAGATGGTTGGGATTATACAACACTGTAAGGAGGAAAATAATTTGTTAACAAAAAATAAAAATACGCAAGATATATATGAAGAAAGTTTCACGCGAAATATTGGCGTCATTTCTGTAGAGGAGCAAGAAAAATTAAAAAATGCTCGCGTTACTGTAGTTGGAGCAGGGGGAGTAGGAGGAATTACACTCATTCAATTGGCACGAATGGGTGTAGGTTCTTTACATGTTATTGATCAAGATGTATTTGAAGCAAGTAATATCAATCGACAAATGCTAAGTTCCATCAGTAAATTAGGACAGCAAAAAGCAGAGGTCGCTTTAGAAGTTTTGCAAGACATTAATCCATTATTACAAATAGAGATAACAAAAGAATTTGTTACCGAGGACAATGCATTAGAACTTCTAACGAATGCAGATGTCATTATAGATGCAACTGACAATTTAGTAGCGAGAGTAATTATCCATCGTACAGCTCAGAAACTAGGAATCCCTTCTATTTGGATTGCGGTTACCCCCCCCTTTAGAGGTGGCGTCATGTCTTTAACTCCTAACTCTACGCCCTATGAAATTGCGTTAGGATATCCGTCTTATCAACAAGAGCTAACACCAGAAATGCAAAATAAAATTCATGAATTAAAAGATGGACGTGCTCTTCATTCCGTTACATATGGCGCGGATGAGAAATGGGCAAGCAGTTATGTACAAAAAGATCGTCCATGGGCTGTATTGTCTCCCGTTGCGAATATAGTAGGCATTCTAGCAAGCTTTGAAGCATTTAAATTTATGATAAATCGAGAAGAGTTAAGACCTGTAATAAGTCCAAATTTAATTCAAATTAACCTTGCAAACCAGAATATAGTACAAGTCTCTATACCGGAAAATGGTAGTTGGGACTATACCACACTATAGATGAGAGAAAAGATTATGCTTCCTTTTTTGTTACTTGGAATAATTGTAATGCTCGCTCTACTTATAAAGGATTATGCACTAGCTGGTGCGGCTTGCTTATTAGGAATTTTACTTGCTGTTGGACAAAAAACTTTATTACATTTTATTCAACAATACTCTTTTCAAATTGGTATTTTCTTTCTTATGTTATTCTTTTTAATTCCAATTGCATCAGGGAAGATTACAAACGAAAACGTAGTAAAATTAATTGCTTCCCCTATGGGATTAGGGTCCATTCTTGCAGGTTTCACTGTGTCATACATAGGAGGGAAGGGTGTAGGAATTCTATCTATGAATCCTACGATATTGTTAGGTGTCTTAATAGGGACTCTTGTTGCCGTATTATTTACAAAAGGTTTACCAGCCGGATTAATTATTGCGGCTGGAATAATAGCTATTATTTCTATGAAATGAAAGGGACATTCTAAATGAAGATAAAATGGACACATATTAGTTTAGTAGGGATTTTTTTTATAATGCTTATGTCTGGTTGTTCTAATATAAAAGAAACTTCTCAAAATGCTCAGACTCCTAAAGTAGTAAAACAAGAATTAGAAATTCAGCAAGGAGAAGAAAAATTATTTTTGCTTCATAAAAACTTAAATAATAAAAAACAGTATAAATCCGATGAAATTGTCTTATTTTTAGAACCATTTAGTGTACCTACAGCTCAAGCATTTGATGTACCAAAATATTCGTGGATGGATGAGTATGCCAAAAAAGGATATGATACTTGGGCCATGGATTTTCGAGGGTTTGGTCATTCTTCTCGCCCTAAAGAAATGTCAGATCCTCCTTCCCAAAATCGTCCGGTTATTCATCTGAATGATGCAACTAAGGATCTAGAAACAGTTGTAAAGTGGATCCAAAAGAAAAGAAATGTGAAAAAGATTCATATAATAGGATGGTCATATGGAGGTGTTGTCGCTGGAAATTATGCAATATCCCATCCTCAAGACATTAATAAACTTATTTTATATGGGTATATGCATGGATTCACACTTCCTATGATGACAAAATCTCTTGAAAATCCATTACAACCTAATCAATTTAATCCTGAAGCATCAGCCTATCAAATGGTGGACTTTGATAAAGGAATGCATCATTGGCATATGATGATGGGAAAGAAAACAATCGTTACAAATGAAGCAATGGATGCCGTAAAACAAGTATTTATCAATTCGGATCCTATGAGTAAGAAAAATAATCAAACTATTCGTCGACCAATTGGTCCACTAGAGGATTTGTTTTACATTTGGAAAAATCAGCCTTTATATGATGTATCTAAAATTAACGTTCCAGTACTTGTCATTTATGGAGAAGATGACACGTTTGCAGACCGAAATATGATGTCAAAACTAACAGGTACAAAACAAAAAAAAGAAGTTGTAATCCCCGATGCAACGCACTGGGCTGTTTATGAAAAGAATCGTAATAGCCTATTCGAACAAACGTTAAACTTTATAGAAATGAAAGAAGGAAAAAAGGAATGAATAAGGGTATAACAATATTGGATGCCACCTTACGTGAAGGAGAACAACAATGTGGTATTCGTTTCTCCAAGGAAGATAAAATTACCTTACTCCATATGTTAGAGAATTTTGGAGTAACTCTTATCGAGGTTGGACACCCGGGTATTTCTGAAGAAGAAGAAGAGATTTGCCGAGAAGTTGCAGCCTCTGCAAAGTACGCTGAAATACTTATGCATGCTCGGGCAAAAAAAGAAGAAGTTCATGCGGCTTATCGTGCTGGTGCCGATTGGATAGGAATCTGGGCGTCTATTAACCCCATTTCTTTACAAACAAAGTACACCAATAGATCAAAAGACTACGTTATTAATCAAGTGAAACAAGCTATTGAAGAAGCAAAATCTTTAGGGATGAAAATCCGTTTTACTATTGAAGATGCTTCGCGAACTGAATGGGAAGATATCGCCTACATTGGACAGGTTGCACATGTAGCTGGAGCAGACCGAATCAGTTTAGCAGACACTGTAGGAATTTGGGAACCAAGTCAGTGTGCGACAATCGTGAAGAAATCTGTTGAGACATTCCCTTGTGAGATTGAAGTTCATCTTCATAATGATTTAGGACTAGCCATGGCAAATGCTCTTGCTGCAATCGATTCAGGGGCATCTGTCATTGATACTACATTGTGCGGAATAGGTGAACGTGCTGGGATTGTTGACTTGCTAAATTTATCAGTATTTTTATCTCAAAAGCGTAATCTTCAGTACTTTAAACTACAGATGATTCCTGAATTGACTCAATCTCTTCAATTAGCTACTGGTTGTAAAGTAGATCATTGGAGACCGATTATTGGAAAGAACATATTTACTCATACGGCACCTTATCATAAAAAAGCTGTTCAGCAGAATGACTCAGCATACGAGGGTATTCAGCCTGAAATGATAGGAAGAGTAAGGAACATTCAACAAACATGCATAGAAAGAAAAGGGCCAAGGCTTTCAAAGTCTCTCCGAGTTAGTAAACCATTTGTAAAGGGAGCATCTGAGCTTTTATATCATCGCGATGGTCCAGGAGAGCGGTGGGTGCAGATGGATTATAGAACGGATGAACGGGCTTCATTTTATGTGATACAGCGTGTATTCTACGGTGCGCATATGGATGATAACTTAGAAGGACATGTAGATATTCACGCACATCATTGTGATAGTGCCTTTATCTTCTGGGGGAATAAAATAGATGGTACAGGCCTTGTATGTGAAGTGGAAATTGAAGGAGAGTCTCAAATCATTGAGAGTCCTGCATCTGTTTTTATTCCAGCGGGTTTCAAGCATAGGTATAAGTACCTTTCGGGTATAGGAACATATACAAATATCGTACTAGCACCTAATTATAATTCTAGTTTGTTAGAGGATAATTTATCAAAAATGCATGTATAATGGGTAATCTAAAATGCCATTAAGTTAAAATACATTTGCATCCCAAAAACGAAAAAAAAATTTCGTTTTTGGGATGTTTTTATTTTTTGCTTGATGAAGATAGGGAGCTACTTCAAAAGACGAATAAGAACCTTAATTTTCAAGAGTAGATAATAGAAAGGGTAAATTTTACAGCATTTTTCAATGAACTGAACAACTAAAGAACATGAAAGTTTCCCTACTTAAAAAGGAAGAGAATTATAAAAATTCTCTTCTTTTTTTATGTGTTCATAAACATTACTTATCTATCTGAAAGCACATGTATACGATTATTGGCTCTGGTACAAATGTGTTGCGCCCTTAAATAGTTCATACAGATCCCTAATCAAAGTATTCATAAGTTTGCATAAGATGGAAACAATGGTAAAAAGATAACTTATGAAAATTAAAAGATGGCTTTCCTTGCGTTAAAGGAAAGCCATCTTTTTAAATGCACTTAAAATTCATAAAGAGGCACAGAGTATAGGTTACAATATAAAGGTAGAATTAGCGCAAATTACCAAAAAATATTTTGTTTGAATTATAAAATATGAATATACTGTGGTATTGAGGAATGAATCATTTTGAAAGAATACAAAACTCAATTGAATATATTGAAAAGAGCTTACAAGACGAATTGAACGTTACTGAAGTTTCCTCAAAACGAAAATTTTATCTCTTCATAGTTGCATGGGAATACAGCTTTCATTTTTTTCGTTGTGGGGACATTTCAAAATACTAGCTTGATAGCGATGTGGCAGGACCCAGCTTTATAAAATATAATTATTGCGATAAGGAAGAATATTATTAAAAACTTTATCAAATTTTTCTCTGAGCGGTAACTTCATCTTTAAATATTTATGAATTATAAAATGTCTTAAGTTGATGGGCATGTTGTGTTACCCCATTGTCATCAAGCTAAGAAAACGAAAACTTATATATCATTATCTTTAGGTGGAGGGGAAAGATTGTTTGATAAATTAAAAAGGCTATTTAAAAAAGATAAAGAGAATGATTTTGAAGATGAGAGGTACATTTTCAAACAGAATCGTTAAATTTCTTAAATAAAAGATATTACTATTTTCCCTCCACAGCTTCATACCCCTTTACAAATAATAAAGTTATATAAGAAACGATAAATGAGAAGATGCTATACATGCCAACCCAAAAGAAAAATGAAAGGGGAAACAATATAACTCCTAATATAAGAAAAATAGCAAACGTTACAATTGGCATTACGTAATACGTTCTTGTTCTACGTGTCCCAAGTACTGAAACAATAAAAATAAGTAATGGACAAATAAATAAGAAGAAAATCAATTCACTCATGGTTATGTCCCCTTTTCTTAAGAAGTAATATGTTTCTTTTAAACGTTTTAAACTAATTGTTCTCTTAATATAATTTTGACAGATGGTTTGAAATCCCTTTTGGGAATCAGTATATTTCAACAGTTCGCAAAGGAAAACAGTAAGCAAAGAAAACTTGTCTACGGTTATAAAAGAAACATCGCGACAATTGTAGTGACAATTAACCCGATAACGACCGGTATAAAATTGCGTCTAGCAAGTTCGAATGGATCTACTTTACAAATTGCTAACCATTTTTTTGTGCGAGGAGTAATAGAAGTAAGAACTTTAGCTGGTTCAGTTGATTCAACAGAACCAGTATGCACGAGTAAATTGCTCATTGAAATAATAATAGAGATGATTAAAATAGTTGGTAGTAGTTCGGTAATCGCATAGATAAAACTTTGAAAAATCTCGCTAACGGCAAGAGGAATGGAATGTGTTGCGGTTAGAGCTAGTAAAAAGATAAAAAACAATACAAATGATTGTCGTATCTTTTCGAAGAATAAAAAAAGGTGATAATTGTAAGTAAACAAAGAATATAGAGGGCGTGCAGAAGTGTTAATTCTACTCCCATTTTGCTCACATCCTTTAGGCGTTCGGGTAGTTTAGTGTATGAAGAGAGTGGGAGTGTGTGAGTACGTAGAGAAAGAAAATATAACAATTTCATGTACTGCACTTACAAGGTGAAAGTGGATGATATAATACAAATAATCCTGAAAGTGGATAAAATATTATACGGTTTTATTACTAGATAGAGAGATGGAATATATGAAGGAGAAAATAGGCTTTTACGGTCTTATGGGATGCTTCGCTATAGGACTTATTTTAAAGTATTTTATTGAAAGTGATTGGATCGACATTATTTATGCAGTGGGTTTTATTTTTGCTGTATTATATTGTTGGGATGAATTTAGAGCATACACCCGAAAAAAGAAGATCGTTTTAGGAATTGAGTTTGTCATTTTAATAGCTACAGTGCCATTCATATTGTTGGAAGGCGGTAGACAAATGGATATGATGCCAATTTTTCAAGGGTGGCTATCTTTTGCTAGATTAGTATATTTACTTATAATCTTAGGTATTGTGGGAATGATTGTTACAAAAGTGAATAAAAAATTATTATTAGGTGATGACGTATCTAAAACATAAAAAAGTGCTACCTCGCTAAGAGATAGCACTTTTTATTATTTTACAGAATGAGTTTTTTGCATTTTTTTAATTAAACGAATTTGCCCGCGATGACTCAGCTCATTCTTGAATACATGGAACCATTTGAAGTAGTTATTTGCAGGTTTGTCGTGCCAAAACGTTGTGGTTTTATATAGCCATTCATCTGGTAGTGATTGAAACGTTGCAATCGTTTTATCGCGAACTTTTTGTAACGTATCTATGTAGTAGTCTATAGGGTGATTTTTAATCGTTTGACGTCCAAGATCACCCAATTCAACTCCTGGTAACCAGCGTTCTAATTCAGCTTCTGTTGGCTCGCGATCTTCAAAGGGATGAATTTGATAATAAAACTCGACTGCAGCCATATGGTACAAAAGCATACCAATCGAGTTTGCCTGATCATCGTGCAAATAATCGAGTTCTTCAATTGTTAAGTCTTGTACAGCTTGCATAGTTGTATAGCGAGTATAATTCAGCATAGAAACAAGTTTTGAGAACTCTGTGTTTAATCCGTCAATCTTATCAATTACGAAATTCAATAGAAATTCCTCCTAATAAATAATTTCTTTATAGAAGGGTTTCTATATGTAGAAAGAAATTCTTTTTTAGGAGCGTATATGAATCAAGTTTGTGGTTATTAACCAATAACAATAAGGTCTCTATTTGCCTTTGTAATTACTTCATGCCCATCTTTTGTAATGACAATATCATCTTCAATCCTACAGCCACCCCAGTTTGGAATATAAATACCTGGTTCGACAGTAACAACCATTCCTTCTTGTAAAGTAGCTTTACTTTCTTGTGATAATCGAAGTGGTTCATGAAGTTCTAATCCAACGCCATGGCCGGTAGAATGGCCAAAGTATTCACCGTAGCCGTTATCTGTAATGTAATTTCTTGTCACATCATCAATCGTTTTTGCGGATTCACCAGGCCGGATTGCTTTGGTTCCTCGTTTTAATGCTTCTAATACAATACTATATATTTTTTCGAATTCTTTGGAGTAACTTCCAATCGCAATAGTACGTGTTAAATCAGAGCAATACCCATTGTAAAGTGCACCAAAATCTAATGTAACCATATCTCCGTTTTCAATCATCTTATTTGTGGCAACGCCGTGGGGAAGAGAAGAACGGACTCCAGAAGCTACGATAATGTTAAATGATGAGGAAGAGGCCCCTTGTTTTCGCATAAAAAACTCTAATTCATCTCGGACATCAAATTCAGATACACCGGGTTTTAGAAATCCTGTTATATGTTGAAATGCTTCATCGGCCATACGTGCTGCAACTTTAATTGTTTCGATTTCAGACTCTTCCTTAATGGAACGGATTGTTTCTACTAGTTCACTTACTTGTACAAGTTTGATGTTTGTATATTTTTTTAACGAACTATACTGTTTTAAGGTCATATTGTTTTCTTCGATGCCTAGTCTTTGGATGTTTAATCTAGTTGTCTGATTTGCAATCTCTTGTTCTATGTTTCCTTTATGCATAATGATTTCAGTTTCTTGTACCTGTGTTTTTGCTTGATCGACATAGCGGAAATCTGTAATGAATACAGCTTCAGTTGCAGATAGTAATACGACTCCAGCACTACCTGTAAATCCAGTTGCATACTGGCGATTTTCCTTTTTCGTAATGAGTAATCCGTCTATTCCATATTCGGTTAGTTGTTCTTGAATTTTTTTGATTCTAGTAGTCATTTTGATTCCTCCTTTTCATTGTCTATATAAAGCAATAATTATGCCAATATTCTCAATCTAGCTGTTCGTGGGCAATAAGACCCCCACTGTAAAATTCAACAAAAGTAAAGAAGATAGGTGGGGGTCGGGCACCCGATTGGTGAGGGCTAATAATCAGTGGGGATGAAGAAAACCTCCTACTGATTAAAGCTTCACTTTATGAGGGAAGATACTTAGTAATGAATACACTGTCAAAAAATGTAGACATATAAAATTATATGTGTCTACATTTTTTTGACATGAAAATCTAGGGTATAAACTTTTTAACACGATATATTTTTAATTGCTCAATAACTTTTTTGTGAAAAATAGTTTTTATTAAGTGATAGGTATAAAAAAAGGTAATAACGATTTAATTAATATCGTTATTACCTCTTTTTGTTTTAAGCTTTTAATTTCATCACCGTATCAGCATCTGGTGTTACATACAATGTTTGTTGATTATCATATGTCACAAACCCAAGTTTAGCACCGCTTGGTTTTTTAACATGGCGAATTTTTGTGAAATCTACAGGAACAGAACTAGAATCTTTTGCTTTACTGTAATAAGCAGCGAGTTTAGCAGCTTCTAATAAAGTCTCTTCAGTTGGTTCTAATGAGCGAATAACAACGTGAGAACCAGGAATATCTTTTGTATGTAACCAAATTTCATCACGACGTGCAAATTTGGTTGTTAAATAGTCATTTTGTTTATTATTTTTACCGACTAAAATTTCTGTTCCATCGGTAGAGATATATTTATCTAATATCGGTTTTGATGTTTTTTTCTTTGTATTCTTCGACTTACGGTTACGCATATAACCTTCTTCAGCTAATTCTTCGCGAATTTCCTCGATATCTTTTGAAGAAGCAGCCTCCATTTGTTGAAGTAGGCTATCAAAGTAAAGGATTTCTTCATTTGTTTTTTCAATTTGTTCTTTTACGATTGCGACAGAATTTTTCGCTTTTTGATACTTTTGGAAATAACGTTGTGCGTTTTCTGACGGTGTTTTCAGTGGATCTAATGTAATTTTTACTGTTCCGCCATTTTCATCGTAGTAGTTGACAACCTCAATTTCTTTGTCACCTTTTTTTAATGCATACATGTTAGCTGTAAGAAGTTCACCGAATAATTGATATTTATCAGCTTTCCCAGCATCTTGTAGTGTTTTTTGTAATTTAATTAATTTCTTTTCATTTTTTGCTTTTTCATTGTGCATAAATCGTTCTAAATCATGTGCTTGTTGTTTTACACGATCGCGTTCAGCCTTTCCAAAGAAGAATCGATCTAATAATTCACTTACAGATAAGAATGTTTTATTATCCCCTTTTAAATGTGTAAGAGGGAAGAGATAAAAGAACTCTTTTCCATTTGCCGTTATCATTGTTGGTTCATATTGATGCGCTTGCATTGGTTTTTGTAATGTGAAAAACGCTTCTGATAATGCATGTTCATTTACCATAACAGCTTTCTTTACAACTTCTTTTGCAAATAGCGGAGAAATCCCCATAAAGGCCCCAACAAGTTGTTTATCCATATTTCCTGCTAAAAAGTCTAGTGGCCTAATAAACTCATCTTGTGTTTCAATCTGCAAGGGATTAATTTTATGCTGTGCTGGTGGTGCAACATATTCAGCGCCAGCATATACAGTACGATGCCGATTTACCGCTAAAGAAACGTGCTTTAAGCTATCTAAAATGATATTTGTTTTCGCGTCTACTAAAATAATGTTGCTGTGACGACCCATTATTTCAATCACTAATGTTTTTAACGATTCGTCCCCAATCTCGTTACGGCTTCGAACGGTAATTTGAATGATACGTTCTAAATCGATTTGTTCAATTTTCTCAATAAATCCACCTTCTAAATGTTTGCGAAGAAGCATGCAAAACATTGGTGGTAATGCTGGTGAATCATAACTTTGATTTGTAAGATGCATACGTGCGTATGTAGGGTGTGCGGAAATAAGTAATTTTTGATTTTTTCCGTTTGCTCGAATATGTAACAAAACCTCATATTTTGAGGGTTGATATATTTTTGAAATTCTTCCTGTTTGAAGAGAATTTGCAATTTCATGTGTAATCGCTCTTGTAAATAATCCATCGAATGCCATTATGAACACTCCTTTCTAACTAAATGTTAATTATAGCATTTTTTTGGACGGGACTGAATAAGCTTTCATTAGAGCATGTCTGCAATCAGGAGGTCGATAGCGAGATGAATTGGTATGAAATGCGTGCACATGAAGTGGAAGAAAGAACGAATACGAATGTGAAGGTAGGACTGTCAGAGCAAGAAGCGGAAGGGCGCTTAAAGAAGCTAGGGCCAAATGAATTACAAGAAGCAAAGCGGCCTTCTGCACTTCTTGTATTTTTGGCGCAGTTTAAAGATTTTATGGTACTTGTTTTGTTTGGTGCGACAATCATTTCAGCTTTTTTAGGAGAGTATATTGATTCGATTGCAATTGTCGCAATTGTTATTATCAATGGTGTTCTTGGTTTTTTTCAAGAAAGAAAAGCAGAAAAATCATTGGAGGCTTTGAAAGAATTAGCTGCCCCGCAAGTAACGGTTTTACGAAATGGAAAATGGATGAAAATACCATCTAAAGCACTTGTCCTTGGGGATATCATTAAATTTTCTAGCGGCGACCGTATTGGTGCTGATATTCGTCTTGTTGAAGCATCGAGTTTATATATCGAGGAATCGGCTTTAACGGGAGAATCTGTACCTGTTCAAAAGAAAGTGGAAGCATTAAGCGGTCAAAATGTTGCGATTGGTGATCAAAAAAATATGGCATTTATGGGGACGATGATAACAAGGGGTTCCGGGGCCGGAGTAGTAGTAGCTACAGGGATGAACACGGCTATGGGGCAGATTGCAAATCTGTTGCAAAATGCAGAGCAAATGGAAACACCGCTGCAAAGAAGATTAGAACAACTTGGGAAGATTCTAATCATTGTTGCCCTTATTTTAACAGCACTTGTTGTACTAGCTGGAGTGTATCAAGGGAATGAAGTGTATCATATGTTCTTAGCGGGTGTGTCACTTGCTGTTGCAGCAATTCCAGAAGGATTACCAGCGATTGTTACGGTCGCATTGTCACTTGGTGTACAGCGCATGATTAAAAAGAGAGCGATTGTTCGAAAATTACCAGCAGTAGAAACTTTAGGATGTGCTTCTGTTATTTGTTCGGACAAAACGGGTACGATGACACAAAATAAAATGATGGTAACACATATGTGGTCAGGTGGCGAAACATGGCATGTAACCGGGCAAGGCTACGAGCCTACTGGATCATTTATGAAAGGTGAGCAGAAGGTTAATCCGGAATCTACAAGGGCGTTATATCAATTATTAACATTTGGGTGTTTATGCAATAACGCGAGCATTGTAAAAAAGAAAAAAACATATGTCCTAGATGGAGATCCGACAGAAGGTGCGCTCGTTGCAGCGGCGATGAAAGCAGGAATATCCCGAGAAGCTTTAAAAGAGAAGTTTGAAATTATTCATGAACTCCCTTTTGATTCCACACGAAAAATGATGAGCGTAATCGTTCGTGATCGTGATGGTAGAAAATTTGTAGTCACAAAAGGGGCACCTGATGTTCTTTTGCAAATGAGCCAAACAATTTTATGGGGGGATAAACAGCAACCTTTAAGTGAGTTATATCGTAAAGAAGTGCAAGCGGCAATTCATAACCTTGGAAGTCAAGCGCTTCGAACGATTGCTGTTGCATTTAGGGCTTTAAAAGTAACAGATTCAATTGAACATGAAAGAGAAGTAGAAAAAGATTTCATGCTTGTCGGGATACAAGGAATGATAGACCCGCCAAGACCAGAAGTGAAACAGGCCGTAAAAGAGTGTAAAGAGGCTGGTATTAAAACGGTAATGATTACAGGAGACCATAAAGTAACAGCGATGGCAATTGCGGAGCAGTTAGGGGTTTTACCACCGAATGGCCGCGTTATAGAAGGTGTAGAATTAGCAAATATGTCTGTAGATGAACTAGAGGATATTGTAGAAGATACCTATGTATTTGCACGTGTATCTCCTGAACATAAATTAAAAATTGTAAAAGCTCTTCAAAATAAAGATCATATTGTGGCGATGACAGGTGATGGAGTGAATGACGCTCCTGCTATTAAAACAGCTGATATTGGGATAGCGATGGGAATTACAGGAACGGATGTAGCTAAAGAAGCTTCCTCTCTTGTTTTGCTAGATGATAACTTTGCTACGATTAAATCGGCAATTAAAGAGGGACGAAATATATATGAGAATATTCGGAAGTTCATTCGGTATTTATTAGCATCAAATGTTGGAGAGATTTTAGTTATGTTATTTGCGATGATGCTTGCTTTACCACTTCCGATGGTTCCAATTCAAATTTTATGGGTGAATTTAGTAACAGATGGTTTACCAGCAATGGCACTAGGGTTAGATGCAGCTGAGGGAGATGTGATGAGAAGAAATCCACGGCATCCGAAAGAAGGGGTGTTTGCAAGAGGGTTGGCTTGGAAAATTGTGAGTAGAGGCTTTTTAATTGGTATTGTAACCTTGCTGGCATTTATTATTGCATTTAATCAGCATCCAAATGAATTGAAATATGCGCAAACAGTAGCTTTTGCTACACTAGTTTTAGCACAGCTTATTCATGTATTTGACTGCCGCAGTGAACACTCTATATTCCATCGTAATCCTTTTGGGAATATATATTTGGTTGGAGCAGTTATTATTTCGGTGTTATTAATGCTTGTGGTTATTTATTATCCACCATTGCAACCGATTTTTAGTACAATGCCAATTCAAGCGAGAGATTGGTTATTAATCGTTGGTTTATCGTCCATTCCAACATTTTTATTAGTCGGCTCTTTATTGACAGGGAAAAAGGAGAAGAAGAAGCCGATATTGTATAAGAGAGGCATAAACTTGAAATAGTCAATGATATGAAAATGTGATATAATTTACAAAAGGTAGTAGAGTTGCATCTCTATTACCTTTTTCATTGAGTTATTTCATGGTGTGGATGTGATAAAGATGATTTCTAGTATGACAGGATTTGGAAGAGCGAAAGTGGAAAATGATGCTTTTCAAATTACAGTAGAAATGAAGTCAGTGAACCATCGTTTTTTAGAGATGAACATTCGACTTCCGAAACAAATGATGGTTTTTGAGGACAAAATTCGTAAGTTAATTGCAGAACAAGTTCGCCGCGGGCGTATTGAAGTGTCCATTATTATTACAGGGGAAGGGCTTGTTGAAAGAAAGTTAAGTGTGAATTGGCCGCTTCTCAAGCAGTATAAATCCATTATGGAAGACGTGAAAACGAAATTTCAATTACAAGATTCCATTACACTTCAACAATTAATGGCAATGCCAGAAGTAACGGCGATTGAAGAAATGGAAAATGTAAATGAACAATTTGAACAAAATTTATATGAAGCTGTTCGCCAAGCTGCTCGTACGTTAAAAACGATGAGAGATGGCGAAGGAGAACGATTACATAAAGATATGGCGTATCGTTTACAAGAGATACACGATTGTGTAAATGCGATTATTCCGCATGCACCAATTGTTACTCAAAAATATCGTGAACGATTGGAAAATCGCTTAAAAGAATTACATAATCATGAGTTAGATGAACAAAGGTTGCTGACAGAGGTAGCGATGTTTGCGGAGCGCTCGGATATTCATGAAGAATTGGTTCGCTTGCAAAGTCATTTAGCTCAATTTCATGAAGCCCTTGAGATCGAGGAGCCTGTTGGTAGAAAAATGGATTTCATTGTACAAGAGATGCATCGGGAAATTAACACGATCGGTTCTAAGGCAAACGACTTAACAATTTCAAAATATGTTGTAGAAATGAAAAATAACCTTGAAAAAATTCGTGAACAGGTACAAAATATTGAGTAGCTGTCAAAAAATATATAAAGTTATACGTGGTGGGGAAATCGGATAGACTTACTAGGAGGCGCAAACTATGGCCATGCGGTTTTTAAATATTGGATATGGGAATATTGTATCTGCTCATCGAATTATTGCAATTGTAAGTCCGGAGTCAGCTCCTATTAAACGAACGGTGCAGGAAGCGCGTGAACATAACGTGTTACTAGATGCTACGTATGGGAGAAAAACAAGGGCGGTTATTGTTATGGATGATGGGCATATTGTACTAAGCCCAATTCAGCCAGAGACGATTGCACATCGTTTAAATAATAAAGAAGATTTAAGTGAGGAAGGGTAGGTTTTACATATTTATGAGAAGTAGAAGAGGGTTGCTCATCGTTCTTTCAGGACCTTCTGGCGTTGGGAAAGGGACAGTTCGAAAAGAGTTGTTCAGCCATGAAGATACAAGATTTCAATACTCTATTTCAGTAACGACACGTAAACCGCGTGAAGGTGAAGTAGATGGTGTGGATTATTTCTTTAAAGAGAGAGAAGAGTTTGAAGAAATGATTCGTAACGAAAAGCTGCTTGAGTGGGCAGAGTTCGTTGGGAATTACTATGGAACACCAATCGATTATGTTGAAAAAACATTGCAAGAAGGAAAAGATGTATTCTTAGAAATTGAAGTACAAGGAGCAATTCAAGTAAAGAAAGCTTTCCCAGAAGGGGTATTTATTTTCTTAGCTCCTCCAAGCTTATCAGAGCTTAAGAATCGCATCGTTGGTCGCGGTACAGAGACTGAAGATGTTATTGAAAATCGTTTAACTGTAGCAAAAGAAGAAATCGAGATGATGGACGCTTATGACTATGTAGTAGAAAATGATAAAGTAGAACTTGCTTGTGAACGCATTAAAGCTATTGTGGTTGGTGAACATTGCCGCCGCGACAGAGTAGCGAAATATTATAAAGAAATGACGGAGGGTATATAATATGTTAAATCCATCAATTGATTCATTGCTAAAAAAAATCGACTCTAAATATACATTAGTAACAGTAGCGGCAAAACGCGCTCGTGAAATGCAAATGGCTAACAACTGTGTTGTTGAAAATCCTGTTTCTCATAAATGTGTAGGTAAAGCGTTGGAAGAAATCGATGCGGAAGCATTAAATTATGTACCAAGCGAAGAGAAAGTATCTGAGTAAGGCATTCTCTTCGACAAATGAAAACATAGACTTTATACTTTTCTATGTAACGGTAACAACCTATTTACAAGTAGGTTGTTATTTTTTTATGATAGAGCTAAAAGAAATAGGTTTTTGTTTAATGAAATACTAGCACTGACGAGCTGGAATGAATACATTTCAGCAGAATAAGTTTGAAAAAGAAAGAGGACGAGTCATATGCTAAAAGGGAAAAAGATACTTCTATGTGTAACAGGAGGCATTGCTGTTTTTAAAGCGGCTGCGTTAACGAGTAAATTAACACAAGCAGGAGCACTTGTAAAAGTAATGATGAGTGAATCGGCGATGAAATTTGTTACACCTCTTACATTTCAAGCGCTTTCTCGCCATGATGTATACACGGATACGTTTGATGAAAAAGATTCTGCAGTTATCGCTCATATTGATTTAGCGGATTGGGCGGACGTTGTGCTTATTGCACCAGCAACAGCGAATTGTATCGGAAAATTAGCAAATGGTATTGCTGATGATATGATCACAACAACATTGTTAGCTACTATAGCGCCAGTCTGGATTGCACCTGCTATGAATGTGCATATGTATGAAAATAAAATTGTCCAAAAGAATATGATGACGTTAAAAGCGTTGGGATATACATTTGTTGAGCCTGGAGAAGGCTTTTTAGCATGTGGATATGTTGCGAAAGGTCGATTAGAAGAACCAGAAACAATTATCGCTCGATTACAAGAAGCGTTTTCAGAACATAAACCATTAAAGGGAAAGAAAATTTTAGTAACTGCTGGCCCAACTCGTGAAAAAATTGATCCAGTACGTTTTATGACGAACTTTTCTTCAGGGAAAATGGGGTATGCGCTAGCGGAAGTTGCTGCTAACTTAGGAGCGGATGTAATACTTGTTTCAGGTCCAACTGCAATAGCACCACCTGTAAATGTAACAACTGTGCAAGTAGAATCTGCACAAGATATGTTAGAAGCTGTAATGCAACATTATGGATCTATGGATGTTGTTATTAAAACAGCTGCAGTAGCAGACTATCGCCCGAAAATTGTGCATAATCAGAAGATGAAAAAGAAAAGTGGCGATGCAGTCATTGAGTTAGAAAGAACAATCGATATTTTGAAAACACTCGGTGAGAAAAAAGAGCATCAACTCCTAATCGGTTTTGCTGCTGAAACGACAAATATAGAAGAATATGCAACGAAAAAATTGCGTGAAAAAAATGCAAATATGATTGTTGCAAATGATGTGAAAGCACAAGGTGCAGGATTCGGTACGGATACGAATATTGTAACAATGTATAGAAAAGATGGAGAAGTTATTCGATTACCTCTTTTAACAAAGAAAGAAGTTGCACGTGAAATTTTAATGCAAATTAAAGCGATGTTAGAAGAGGATCGTGTATGAAATTTGCAAGTGTAATCGTTGATGTACCGGCACGTCAAACAGATCGCCCGTTTGATTATGTTATCCCTAAGAAATGGGAAGATATTGTACAAACAGGTATGCGTGTAGTCGTTCCGTTTGGTCCACGGAAATTACAAGGCTTTATTATTGAAATAAAAGATTCAGTCGATGTGGAAAGTAAAAAGTTAAAAGCATTGCATGAAATACTAGATGTTACGCCAGTTTTAAATGAAGAATTATTACAACTTGGTTTTTGGCTGACGGATGAAACATTATGTTATATGATTTCAGCTTTTCAAGTTATGCTTCCAGCTGCGATAAAAGCGACTTATAAAAAACGGCTACAGCTCCATAAAACAGCTGCAGTGGCGCCGGAAATTCGTGATTTGTTTCAAGGGAAAGAAGCGATAGATTGGGAAGAAATTGCTACGCACTCACATATGTATCGTATGGTTCAAAAAGAGATAACAAACGGCACTATTGAAGTCATCTATAAAGTAAAAGATAAGGTGCAAAAGAAGAAACAAAGGGTGATTCAGCCAGAATTGCCACAGGAACAATTAGAGGCAGCTGCCTTTGAGCTGAAAAGTAAAAAGCAACAAGATGTACTGTATTACTTTGTAGAAAATTATCACAGTGTGCCATTAAAAACATTAACAGAAGAACTACAAATAACAGATGCACCGGTAAAGTCGCTTGTGAAAAAAGGGTTGCTTTTAGAACAGTACATTGAAGTATATCGTAACCCATATGACGATGAGGCTTTTGAACAGACAAAGCCATTTCCGCTCACAGATGAACAAAATCAAGTGATTACGCCCATCTTGTCATCCATTACAAATGAAACATATAATCCATTTTTACTATATGGTGTTACAGGAAGCGGTAAAACAGAAGTGTATTTGCAATCCATTGCTGCGGTGTTGAAAAAGGGAAAAGAGGCGATTGTACTTGTTCCAGAAATTGCGTTAACACCGCAAATGGTAGATCGATTTAAAGGACGTTTTGGTTCGCAAGTTGCGGTTCTTCATAGTGCGCTTTCTGTTGGGGAAAAATATGATGAATGGCGGAAAATTTTACGAAAAGAAGTAAAAGTTGTTGTTGGAGCACGCTCCGCTATTTTTGCTCCATTTGAAAACTTAGGAATTATTATTATTGATGAAGAACATGAGTCAAGTTATAAACAAGAAGATAATCCGAAATATCATGCCAGGGATGTTGCGATTTGGCGAGGGCAATATCATAATTGTCCAATCGTGCTCGGCAGTGCAACGCCGACTCTAGAATCATTTGCTAGAGCGAAAAAAGGTGTTTATGAGCTACTAACCATGCAAAAGCGTATGAATGAACAAGCGTTGCCGACAGTAGAAATTGTTGATATGCGTGAGGAACTGCGTGATGGAAATCGTTCTATGTTTTCAAAATTACTTCATGAGAAAATAGCGGATCGGTTAGAAAAGAAAGAACAAATGGTTCTTTTTTTAAATCGAAGAGGCCATTCAACGTTTGTCATGTGTCGTGATTGTGGTTATGTCGTGCAATGTCCACACTGTGATATATCACTCACCTATCATAAAATGAATCATCGTTTAAAATGTCACTATTGCAGTTATGAGGAAAGTATGCCAACTGCTTGTCCTGCTTGTAATAGTTCGTATATTCGTTTCTTTGGGACAGGAACACAAAAGGTAGAAGAAGAAATTACAAAGTTATTTCCAGAGGCGCGGGTTATCCGTATGGATGTTGATACAACGAGTCGCAAAGGAATGCACGAAAAGTTATTAAAAGCCTTCGGTGAAGAGAAAGCTGATATCTTACTTGGAACACAGATGATCGCTAAAGGGCTTGATTTTCCAAAGGTTACACTTGTTGGTGTCTTAACAGCTGATACGATGCTACATTTACCAGATTTTCGAGCAAGCGAGAAGACGTATCAGTTATTGACACAGGTGAGTGGACGTGCAGGTCGACATGAATTACCAGGAGAAGTAGTAATTCAAACGTATACGCCAGAACACTATAGCGTAGAACTAGCAAAGAATCAGCAGTACGATGTATTTTTTGAACAAGAAATGCAAATGAGAAAAACAAGGCAATACCCGCCATACTACTATGTCGTACTTGTAACCGTTTCGCATCCAGAGTTATTAAAAGCAGTGCAAGTAACGGAAAAAATTGTCGGTTATTTACGAACGCATTGCTCGTGGCAAACAATGGTGCTAGGACCGGTTGCTTCAGCAATTCCAAGGATAAAAGATAGATATCGATACCAATGCATGATAAAATACAAGCGGGAACCAAACTTAAAGTACGTGCTCAAAATGGTAAATGAACATTATCAAGCAGAAATGCAAAAAGATTTGCAGATCTCAATCGACTTTAATCCAACAATGTTAATGTAGCGGAGGAAAATATGGCAGTTTTAGAAATTGTAAAGCATCCAGATGAAGTGTTAGAAACCCCATGTGAACGGGTAATGAACTTTGATAAAAAGTTAGTGAATTTGTTAAAAGATATGCATGAAACAATGTTAGTTGCAGATGGTGTTGGTTTAGCAGCACCACAAGTCGGCGTAAGTTTGCAAGTGGCAGTTGTTGATATTGGTGATGATACGGGAAAAATCGAACTGATTAATCCAGTTATTTTAGAAAAACGTGGTGAACAAGTAGGTCCCGAAGGCTGCTTAAGCTTTCCGGGACTTTATGGTGAAGTGGAGCGTGCAGAGTATATTAAAGTACGTGCACAAAATCGTCGTGGTAAAATCTTTTTATTAGAGGCAGATGATTTTTTAGCACGCGCAATTCAACATGAAATCGACCATTTACATGGTGTGTTATTTACATCAAAAGTGACGAGATATTATGAGGAAAATGAATTAGAAGAGATGTAAAAGGAGCGGTTTTTGAATGATAAAAGTAGTATTTATGGGAACACCGGACTTTTCTGTACCGGTGCTTCGTCGTCTTATTGAAGATGGATATGATGTAATTGGTGTTGTAACGCAGCCGGATCGTCCAGTGGGAAGAAAAAAGGTTATGACACCAACACCTGTTAAGGTGGAAGCGGAAAAACATGGTATTCCGGTGTTACAGCCGTTAAAAATTCGTGAAAAAGACGAATATGAAAAAGTATTGGCATTAGAGCCGGATTTAATTGTGACAGCTGCGTTCGGACAAATTGTACCAAACGAAATTTTAGAAGCACCAAAGTATGGATGTATTAATGTTCATGCTTCATTACTTCCAGAACTTCGCGGCGGTGCACCAATTCATTACTCCATCATGCAGGGAAAAGAAAAAACAGGTATCACAATTATGTATATGGTGGAAAAATTAGATGCTGGTGATATTTTAACGCAAGTAGAAGTGGAAATCGAAGAACGTGAAACAACTGGTTCATTATTTGATAAATTAAGTGAGGCTGGAGCGCACTTATTATCAAAAACAGTTCCGCTTTTAATACAAGGAAAATTAGAACCGATTAAACAAAATGAGGATGAAGTAACATTCGCTTACAATATTAAACGTGAGCAAGAAAAGATTGATTGGATGAAAACAGGAGAAGAGGTTTACAATCACATTCGTGGTTTAAATCCGTGGCCAGTTGCTTATACAACTTTAGCAGGGCAAGTTGTAAAAGTATGGTGGGGCGAAAAAGTTCCTGTAACAGTACAGGCTGAAGCTAGTTCTATTGTAGCAATTGAAGAAGATGGTTTCGTTGTGGCAACAGGAAATGAAACAGGTGTTAAAATTACTGAGTTACAACCATCTGGTAAAAAGCGCATGAGTTGTTCACAATTTTTACGTGGAACAAAACCTGAAATTGGTACGAAGTTAGGAGAAGACGCATGAGACAAAATGTTCGTGAGTTAGCTCTTGATGGTCTAATTCAAGTAGAGAAAAGTGGCGCTTATAGCAACTTACTTTTAAATAATTTGATTGAAAAAAGTGCGATTGATAGAAAAGATATTGGTTTGCTAACTGAGATTGTCTATGGAACGATTCAACGTCGTGATACACTTGACTATTATTTACAACCATTTTTAAGAAAAAAAGTTGAAGCGTGGGTAAAAATATTACTTCGCTTATCTTTATATCAAATGCTATATTTAGATCGCGTCCCAGAAAGAGCGGCGATTCATGAGGCTGTTGAGATTGCAAAACGTCGTGGTCATAAAGGAATTGCAGGGATGGTAAACGGGGTACTCCGTTCGATTCAACGTGAAGGTGTGCCATCTTTAGAGGAGATACAAAATCCTGTAGAGCGAGTTTCTGTTGCAACGAGTCATCCAGAGTGGCTTGTACAAGAGTGGGTATCAGCATACGATTTAGAAACAGCGCAAAAAATGTGCGAAGTAAATATGGTTCCGCCGGTACCGACAGCACGTGTGAATGTTGATAAAATAACGGTAGAAGAAGCGATTGCTTTGCTAGAACGTGAGGGTGTACAAGCAAAACGTGGTGATTTATCAGAAGATGCTATCCAAATTGAAAAAGGAAACGTAGCGCATACAGAAGCGTTTAAAAACGGTTTCCTTTCTATTCAAGATGAAAGCTCTATGCTTGTTGCGCGTGCTTTGAAACCCGAAGAAGGAGATATGGTTCTTGATAGCTGCGCGGCGCCTGGTGGGAAAACAACACACATTGCAGAGTGTTTAAAGGGGACTGGTCAGGTAACGTCGCTGGATTTACATCCGCATAAAGTTCGTCTAATTCAGCAACAGGCGAAGCGTCTAGAATTAGAGAACATTGAAACAAAGGCGCTAGATGCCAGAAAAGTTCAAGAACATTTTGCGAACGAAAGCTTTGACAAAATATTAGTAGACGCACCATGTTCTGGATTTGGTGTTATCAGACGTAAGCCTGATATTAAATTAGGTAAAGAAAAAGGCGATAGTGAAAGACTGTCGACAATTCAGCTATCGATACTAGAAAAGGTAGCTCCACTGTTAAAGGCAGGTGGTCGCCTTGTTTATAGTACGTGTACAATTGAAAAAATAGAAAATGAACAAGTGATAGAGCAATTTTTACAAGAGCATCCTGAATTTGAATGGGATACTACTATGAAAGAGCGCATGCCAGAAAAATTACGTCCTTATATAAATGAAGGGCAAGTACAAATTTTACCGCATTATTTTGCAACAGATGGCTTTTATATTGCTTGTTTAAGAAAGAAGGTGTAGCATCATGGAAACGACTGTAAAAAAACAAAAGAAAGATTTAGAAACAAAAAAAACATCTATTTACTCTTTACAACTTCATGAAATGCAAAATTGGTTAAAGGAACAAGGTGAACCGAAATTCCGTGCAGGTCAAATTTTTGATTGGCTATATAAAAAGCGTGTAAAAAATTATGAGGATATGACAAATCTTTCAAAAGGATTGCGTGATAAATTGTCGAATTCCTTTGATATTACTACTTTAAATACATTAGTAAAGCAAACATCTTCTGATGGGACAATTAAGTTTTTATTCCAATTATATGATGGGTATTCTATCGAAACAGTATTAATGCGACATGAATATGGAAATTCCATTTGTGTAACAACACAGGTAGGTTGCCGAATTGGTTGTACATTCTGTGCATCAACACTAGGTGGTTTAAAGCGAAACCTAGAGGCTGGAGAAATCGTAGCGCAAGTAGTAGAGGTTCAACGTGCGCTTGATGAGACAGATGAGCGCGTGAGTTCTCTTGTTGTAATGGGAATTGGAGAGCCGTTTGATAACTACGATAACTTAATGTCGTTTTTACGCATTATTAACCATGAAAAAGGAATTCATATTGGTGCACGTCATATGACGGTTTCAACAAGTGGAATCATCCCGAAAATTTATAAGTTTGCTGAAGAGGATATGCAAATTAACTTTGCGATTTCATTGCACGCTCCAAATACAGAATTACGCTCAAAATTAATGCCGATTAACCGTGCTTATAAGCTGCCTGACTTAATGGAAGCTATTAAATACTATGTAAATAGAACCGGGCGTCGCATTACGTTTGAATATGGCTTATTTGGAGGAGAAAACGACCAAGTTGAGCATGCCGAAGAATTGGCTCAACTTTTAAAAGGTGTAAAATGTCATGTGAACTTAATTCCGGTAAACTATGTACCAGAACGCGATTACGTAAGAACACCACGTGAACAAATTTTCTTATTTGAAAAAACGTTGAAAGACCGTGGAGTGAATGTAACGATTCGCCGTGAACAAGGTCATGATATTGATGCTGCCTGCGGTCAGTTGCGTGCAAAGGAGCGCAAAGAAGAGACGAGGTGACAAGATGAAAGCCGTGTTTCTATCGGATAAAGGGAAAGTTCGTCAACATAATGAAGATAGTGCAGGAGTTTTTCATAATTTAGATGGAGATATTTTAGCTGTTGTAGCTGATGGAATGGGAGGTCATCGAGCAGGCGATGTTGCTAGCTCGATGGCCATTCAACTATTCCATGATTATTGGAAACAAACGTATAATATGGATACACCAAAAAAGGCCGAAGAATGGCTACATACAAACGTTGAGATGATTAACGAGAGGGTATACGAATACTCGAAGAAACATACAGAGTGTAGTGGTATGGGAACTACTGTTATTGTTGCGATTTGTACAGCGGGATTTGTAACAATTGGACACATAGGAGATAGTCGATGTTACATGTTATCAGATGATGAGATTTCACTTATAACTGAAGACCATTCACTTGTAAATGAACTTGTTAGATATGGTGAGATTTCAAAAGAGGATGCAGAGTATCATCCAAAAAAGAATTTGCTTTTACGAGCGCTTGGAACAGAAGAAAAAGTTGGATTAGATGTTAAAACATTAGTGTTAGAAGAAAATGATCAACTGCTTCTTTGCTCTGACGGATTATCAAATAAAGTTGCTATGGATGATATGCGAAAGATTTTGCAATTAAACGAACAACTCGAGACAAAGGGAGAACATCTTGTTCAACTTGCGAATGATCGTGGGGGAGAAGATAATATTACCCTTGTCATTGTTGATTATGCGGATTCGGCAAACGAAAGTAGGTGAATTACAACGTGCTGATTGGAAAACGCCTAAACGACCGTTATAAGCTACTGAAAATGATCGGTGGCGGAGGGATGGCCAATGTATATTTGGCTCATGATGATATACTAGGCCGAGATGTAGCGGTAAAAATATTAAGACTCGATTATGCAAATAATGATGAGTTTATTAAACGTTTCCATCGAGAAGCGCAATCTGTTACAACGTTGTCGCATCCAAATATTGTGAATATGTATGATGTTGGGGAAGAAGATGGAATTTATTATCTTGTTATGGAATATGTACCTGGACAAACATTAAAGCAATACATAACGCAGCGTGGAATGTTACCGATAGGAGAAGCTCTTGATATTATGGAGCAGTTAACATCTGCAATGGCACATGCGCATCATTTTGAAATTGTCCATAGAGATATAAAGCCACATAACATCTTAATTCGGAATGATGGGGTCGTGAAGGTGACAGACTTTGGGATTGCGACTGCTACAAGTGCAACGGCGATAACGCATACGAACTCAGTGCTTGGTTCGGTCCATTACTTGTCACCAGAGCAAGCACGTGGAGGGATAGCGAATAAACAATCGGATATTTATTCGCTTGGTATTGTTATGTTTGAATTACTAACAGGGCGACAACCTTTCTCAGGAGAGTCTGCAGTTGCGATCGCTTTAAAACATTTACAGAATGAAACACCATCTCCAAAACGCTGGAATCCAGATATTCCGCAAAGTGTAGAAAATATTATTTTAAAAGCAACTGCAAAAGATCCATTTCATCGCTATCAGTCTGCTAATGCGATGAAGAGAGATATTGAAACGGCGCTATATCCAGAACGTATTAACGAACAACCATTTTATATACCTGAAGATATGGAAGCGACGAAGGCAATTCCAATTATTCAACAAGAACAATTATTTGGAAATGTAAGCGATGAAACAATTGTATTGAATGGAAGTAAAGCGGATGAACAGATAAAAGATGAAGAAGTGAAACCGAACGAGAAAAAAAAGCGAAGTAACAAATGGCTGAAAGTGTTACTTACAACATTTTTACTTTTAGCAATCGGCACAACGTTAGCGCTGACTGTGATTCCAGGATTCTTTATTCCTAAAGACGTAAAAACTCCTGATGTGTCTGGTATGAAGTATGAGACTGCTGTTAACACTCTTGTTGAGAAAGGATTTGAAGTTGCTGAACCGAACATTGTTTATACAGATGATGTTGAAGCTGGGAAAGTAATTAAAACAAGTCCGGCAGCAGGAAGGGTTGTAAAAGAAAGGTCGAAAATTACTATCTATCAATCCGGTGGAAAAAAGAAGGATAAGATGAGTAATTTAATCGGAAAAGATTTTGATAGTTTGAAGGACGAATTGGAAGGGAAGTATAAAATTGTTGTTCGATACGATATTGAAAGCGAAAAACCAAAAGGTGAAATCGTAGAACAAAGTCCAGCAGCAGACCAAATGGTTGTGGAAGCGGAGCAAGATGTGAAAGTTTGGGTGAGTAAAGGTCCTTACCAAATTCGACCTGTTGATTTTTCTGGATGGACGGAAAATAGTGTGAATAGCTATTTAAATGAAAAGAAACTGGTCCCAGATATAAAAAGAGAATATTCGGATACTGTTGATAAGGGACAAGTAATTTCACAATCACCAAAACCAGGAACGCCGTTAAAGGAAGGGGATAAAGTAACGATTACTGTCTCTGATGGTCCGAAGCCTAAAGTAACGAAAACAGTAAAGGTTGATAACATTTCGATTCCGTATGAGCCTCCTGCAACAGGTGAGAAAAAGCCACAAACAATTGAAATTTATAAAGAAGATATGCAGCAGAAAATGGATAAGCCGATTGAAACGCGAACAATAACAGAATCTGCTACTATTTCTTTGGAATTTGTGATTCAAGAAGGAACAAAAGGCCATTACAAAATTGTTCGAGATGGGACGACAATTATTGATAAAGAAGTGCCATATCCAGCCTAGTAAAGGTGTGTCTCCATTTGGTGGATTCCACCTTCTTTGTATGGAGAGTGGAATTTGTTGCTCTTGCCTGTTATGCTGTTAACGTAGAAGGGTAAGAAATTACGTTTTGAAATAGAAGGACAGCCATAAAAGTGAAGTGGAAATAAAGGAGAATCTGAACTGATAAATAGTCAGTTTTATCCTAGTATTCGCTGGCAGTACCCCGTCTCAATATTTTAAGGAAGGGATAACTGTATGGAGAGGCTGATAACAATTTCACTTTATATAGAATAAAGGAGAATTATATGGCAGAAGGAAAAATTGTAAAAGCTTTAAGTGGTTTTTATTATGTACAGCATGAAGGTGGCATTACACAATGCCGTGGTCGTGGTGTATTCAGAAAAAATAAAATTACACCACTTGTAGGAGATCAAGTAGTTTTTCAAGCGGAGAATCCGAATGAAGGCTATGTTTTAGAGATTTTTGAGCGGAAAAATGAACTTGTTAGGCCGCCAATTGCCAATGTTGATCAAGCAATCCTTGTTTTCTCAGCAGTTGAACCAGATTTTAACCCAGGGTTATTAGATCGTTTTTTAGTATTAATTGAATATCATAACATTAAACCAATTATTTGTATCAGTAAAATGGATTTAGTAGATGAAAAAATGCGAGAAACTGTTGAATCTTATGCAAATGATTATCGTGAAATGGGATATGATGTGTTATTTACTTCTATAAATACATCGGAAAGTATTGATATTTTAAAACCATTCTTAGAAGGTTGTGTCTCAGTTGTTGCGGGGCAATCTGGTGTAGGGAAATCTTCCATGTTAAATGTATTACGCCCAGATTTAGCCCTAAAAACAGATGATATTTCATCGCATTTAGGGCGAGGGAAGCATACGACAAGGCATGTAGAATTAATTGCAGTAGGAAGCGGTCTGGTTGCAGATACACCGGGTTTTAGCTCTCTTGATTTTATTGATATCGAAGTAGAAGATCTTACGTATTGTTTTCCAGAGTTGAAAGAAGAGAGTCAATACTGTAAATTTAGAGGGTGTACACACCTTTCAGAACCGAAATGTGCAGTAAAAGCTGCGGTTGAAGAAGGGAAAATTACACAATATCGTTATGAACATTACAAACAATTTGTAGAAGAAATTAGAGAGAGAAAGCCGAGGTATTAATTATGATTAAAATTGCACCATCGATTTTATCAGCAGATTTTTCCAAACTAGGGGAAGAAATTAAAGATGTAGAAAAGGGCGGAGCGGATTATATCCATGTTGACGTAATGGATGGGCATTTTGTTCCGAACATTACAATTGGTCCATTAATTGTAGAAGCGATTCGTCCAATTACATCTTTACCATTAGATGTGCACTTAATGATTGAAAACCCGGATAACTATATCCCTACTTTTGCAAAAGCTGGAGCGGATATTATTACTGTTCATGTAGAGGTGTGCCCGCATTTACATCGTACGATTCAATTAATTAAATCACATGGTATTAAAGCTGGAGTTGTATTAAACCCACATACACCAGTTTCAATGATTGAACACGTATTGAGAGATATTGATATGGTATTACTTATGACAGTAAATCCAGGATTTGGTGGACAGAAGTTTATTCACTCTGTATTACCGAAAATTAAACAAGTTGCAGAAATGGTCAAAGAGCGTAATTTACAAGTAGAAATCGAAGTTGATGGTGGTGTGAATGCTGAGACTGCGAGACTTTGTGTAGAAGCTGGAGCAAATGTTCTTGTAGCAGGATCAGCAGTGTACAATCAAAAAGACCGCGGTGAAGCAATTCGAGTAATTCGTGGATAAGGAATATAGATAAGAAAACTTTTAAGACCTGTTAGAACGGGCTAATGTGAAAAAAGCAATCTACCGACTGGCAGATTGCTTTTTTCTATAGAAGGGAAAGAAAAGATGATTATTCATATTTTAGCTGGAGGACCGGCGGAGTACTGTGCTGATTTCTCTCGGTATGAAAATGAGGAAGTAGTATGGGCTGCGGTTGATCGTGGTGTATATCGTTTGTTGCAAAGAGGAATCATACCTACTGTTGCATTTGGTGATTATGACTCAGTTACAGATGAAGAATTAGCGTGGATGCAAAAACAGACAGATGAGTTACATATTGTTCCGCGTGAAAAAGATCAAACGGATTTAGAAATTGCAATTCATTGGGCACTGGAGCAAAAGCCGGATTTGATTCGCATTTTTGGTGCTACAGGCGGAAGGCTTGATCATGGGTTAGCGAACATACAAATGCTTTTAAAAGGGCTGGAAGCACATACTGAAATGTATATCGTTGACAATAAAAATGAAATCTCTGTAAAAAAAGTAGGCACATATATAATTGAAGAAAATGAACAATTTCCATACGTATCCTTTGTGCCTGTTACGGAAATTGTAAAAGGTATTACACTTCGTGGCTTTAAATATCCTCTTACTGATAAAACGATAGAATGGGGATCGACGCTTTGTATTAGTAATGAACTCATTGCGGAAAAAGGTACTTTTTCATTTGCTTCTGGCATATTAATGGTGATAAGAAGCACTGATTGAAGAAACACTTTTGCTACTTGCATCATATAGTAAACAAGTGGAGTAATGGGGATTAGGAGGGAAACCATGAGATTTTATACAATTAAGTTACCTAAATTTCTTGGTGGAATTGTTCGCGCGGTGTTAAATACCTTTAAAAAGGACTAAAAAAGCACCATTAATGGTGCTTTTTTCATGAGGATAATAAAAAAAGAGCCTATTGGCTCTTTTTTTTATTATTAAACACGTTCGATTTTGCCAGATTTTAATGCTCTAGCAGAAACGTAAACACGTTGAACTTTACCGTCGATGCGTACGCGAACTTTTTGAAGGTTAGCGCCCCATTTACGTTTTGTAGCGTTCATTGCGTGAGAACGAGAGTTACCAGAACGAGCTTTTCTTCCAGTAATAGCACAAACACGAGCCATCTATATTTCCCTCCCTTAACTACCTTACCATACGTAATTTTTTCAATGTTAGTCTTTTATGCGATGCTAAAAACACTACTATAATTTAACACAACTAAAAAGAGAATGCAACAGTGTATAAAAAAGAAATCAAGAAAAATTACTTGACACTAAATTTCAGTAAAGAAAAGTAGAAATCAAGAAAAATCACTTGACATATTATAGTGGTACATGTTGTATAATAACAATGGACTATTTTGCTCGTCGTAGAAAAGTGTAATAATAAGTATAAAATATGAGAGCGAAAAGAAAGAACGATGGAATTTTCTTTAAAAAGATTATATGATAGTAATTAAAGTAGTCTAGCTCACTTTCACCATTTATGAAGGGGGAAAAGAGATGTCAATTGAAATTAAAACGAAGTACGGTCAAATTGATATTAGTACAGATGTAATTGCAACGATTGCTGGAGGTGCCGCGGTAGATTGCTACGGTATCGTTGGTATGGCTTCAAAAAATCAATTAAAAGATGGATTAACAGAAATTTTACGAAAAGAAAACTTCACTAGAGGCGTTATTGTTCGTAAAGACGAAGATGAAGTACATATTGATATGTATATTATTGTGAGCTATGGTACAAAAATTTCAGAGGTAGCACACAACGTCCAAACGAAAGTGAAATATACATTAGACCAAACGGTAGGACTAGCAGTAGATTCTGTAAACATCTACGTACAAGGAGTTAAAGTAATAAACTTGTAATGTGCATTAAGGAGGAAAATCTGTGTCAATTCAAAAAATTGATGGGAAACGTTTATCACAAATGATTATTCAAGGAGCGAATAACTTAACAAACAATGTTCAGCTTGTTGATGCATTAAACGTTTTTCCAGTTCCAGATGGCGATACCGGTACAAATATGAATTTATCAATGACTTCAGGCGCGCGTGAAGTGAAAGCAAACCCTTCGCAGCATGCTGGTAAAGTCGGCGTAAGTTTAGCAAAAGGATTATTAATGGGAGCTCGTGGTAACTCAGGTGTTATTTTATCTCAGTTGTTCCGTGGTTTCTCTAAATCCATTGAACAAAAAGAAGAATTAACAACAGTTGATTTTGCGGCAGCTTTAGAAGCTGGTGTAGAAACGGCGTATAAAGCGGTTATGAAGCCGATTGAAGGAACGATTTTAACAGTTGCAAGAGAAACGGGGAAATATGCAGTCACAGTTGCGAAAAAACAGCGCGACTTTGTTTTGTTTATGGAAGACGTTGTCAAAGAAGCAAATGCATCGTTAAATCGTACGCCAGATTTATTACCTGTATTAAAACAAGTTGGCGTTGTAGATAGCGGTGGTAAAGGTCTTGTTGTTGTATACGAAGGCTTTTTAGCTGATTTAAAAGGGGAAACAATTTCTTCTAATGTACCAGCACAACCATCTATGAATGAAATGGTGCGTGCGGAGCATCACCGTAGTGTACAAAGCCAATTGAGTACAGAAGATATTAAATACGGATATTGTACGGAATTTATGGTGAAATTAGAGTCTGAAAAAATGAAAGAACATAATTTCTCTGAGCAGAAATTCCGTGAAGATATTAGTGTATATGGAGATTCATTGCTTGTTGTCTCGGATGATGAAGTTGTAAAAGTTCATATTCATGCAGAACATCCTGGTGATGCGATGAACTACGGTCAACGTTATGGTAGTTTGATTAAAATTAAAGTAGAAAATATGCGCGAACAGCATACTGCTTTATTAGATGAGCCAACACCGATGCCGGAAAAAGTAATTCCAGTAAAAGAAAAGCAACCATACGGTATTGTAACTGTAGCAATGGGATCAGGTATTAAAAACCTATTCGAGAGCATTGGGGCAACACAAGTTATCGAAGGTGGTCAAACGATGAACCCAAGTACAGAGGATATCGTAAAGGCAATCGAAGAAGCGAATGCTGAAAAAATCATTATATTACCGAATAACGGGAATATTGTGATGGCAGCAGAGCAAGCGGCATCTGTTGTTGATCAAGAAGTGATTGTTGTTCGTTCAAAAACTGTTCCTCAAGGAATGGCTGCAATGTTAGCATTTAATCCAGTTGGAACGTTAGAAGAAAACGAAGAGAACATGCAAGAAGCACTAGCACATGTGAAAACAGGTCAAATTACGTATGCAGTTCGTGATACGGAAATTGACGGTGTAGCGATTCAAAAAAATGATTTCATGTGTATTGCAGATGGGAAAATTGTATCTACAAATGCTAAAAAAGTAGATGCAGCAAAGCAATTGCTAGAAAGTATGATTGATGAAGATTCTGAGATTGTAACGATCTTGCAAGGTGAAGATGCAACAGATGAAGAAGTTGCAGAGTTAGTTGCATTTGTAGAAGAGAAGTTTGAAGATGTAGAGGTAGAAGTTCACCAAGGAAAGCAACCTGTATATTCTTTCATATTCTCTGTAGAATAAAGGGAATTTCTTTTTTGCATAGAGATGAATGGTTTTACTTGCTAATGAGCAAGAACTAGCGATAATCTATCGTCAGTGGTTCTTTTTCAAAAGGCTAGCATAATGACGATAAAAAAGAGCCTTGCTGCTATAGTAAGGCTCTTTTTTATCGCATATCTTTCTTTGGAATATACATAATTTGATAAAAGATTTCGCAAAGTTTAATCAAGTAGGTATGTAGGTTAATGAAAGGAAAGGGTCATTATATATGGCTGATAATGTATAAGGGTAGTTTCCTTGAGAATGCCTATGATAGAATAGAAAAGGCAGAAGAGAACGATTACAAGTTAGGATAGTAAATGTATAAGTTATATGGAATTGTATATCCATATATGCATGAAGTATATACGCGAGTAAAAATAAGAAAATGATGTGACGGAGCGTGAAAATCTTGAGTGAAGTTGTGCAAGTTCCTGTTACGGATGTAAAAGGAATCGGAGAAGAGACATCTGAATTATTACATGAGATGGGGATTTATACAGTTTCCCATCTATTAGAGCATTTTCCGTACCGTTATGAAGACTACGCGATGAAAGATTTGGCAGAAGTGAAACATGAAGAGCGTGTAACAGTGGAAGGAAAGGTGCATAGTGCTCCTTTATTACAATATTACGGGAAAAAGAAATCGCGTCTTACTGTTCGCGTACTTGTTGGCCGTTATTTAATTACGGCTGTATGTTTTAATAGACCGTATTATAAGCAAAAATTAAAGCTTGATGAAACGGTGACGATTACTGGTAAATGGGATCAGCATCGTCAAACGATTTCTATATCCGAGCTTCACTTTGGTCCAGTCGTACGTCAGCAAGAAGTGGAACCTGTGTATTCAGTAAAAGGAAAATTAACAGTAAAACAAATGCGACGTTTTATTGCACAAGCTTTAAAAGAGTATGGTTCCTCTATAGAAGAAATGTTGCCAGATGGTTTGTTAGGGCGTTATAAATTATTACCGCGTTATGAAGCGCTTCGAGCGCTCCATTTTCCAGTTGGTCAAGAAGATTTAAAACAAGCACGTCGTCGATTTGTATATGAAGAATTTTTCTTATTCCAGCTCAAAATGCAAGCGTTGCGTAAAATGGAAAGAGAGAGTTCGAAGGGGACGAAAAAAGATATTTCAATGAAAGAATTAGAAGAGTTCACTGATGCACTTCCGTTCCCGCTTACTGGCGCACAGCGTCGCGTTGTTTCTGAGATTATAAAAGATATGCAGTCTCCGTACCGGATGAATCGGTTATTACAAGGGGATGTTGGATCAGGAAAAACAGTCGTAGCTGCAATTGCTCTTTATGCAGCGAAACTTGCACATTATCAAGGTGCGTTAATGGTCCCTACAGAAATTTTAGCTGAGCAACATTATCAATCGCTAGCAGAGACGTTCTCGCATTTTAATATGAATGTGGAATTGTTAACGAGTTCAGTTAAGGGGGCACGTCGTCGTGAAGTTTTAGCGAAACTTGAACAAGGAGAAATAGATATTCTTGTTGGGACACATGCTTTAATTCAGGATGAGGTCATTTTCCATAGACTTGGACTTGTTATTACTGACGAACAACACCGTTTTGGTGTAGCGCAGCGCCGCGTTTTACGAGAGAAAGGTGAAAGTCCAGATGTGTTGTTTATGACAGCAACACCGATTCCTCGTACATTGGCGATTACTGCTTTTGGAGAGATGGATGTTTCTATTATTGATGAAATGCCTGCGGGGCGTAAAGTGATTGAAACGTATTGGGCAAAACATGATATGTTAGAACGTGTCCTTGGTTTCGTGGAAAAGGAAGTGAATAAGGGGAGACAAGCTTATGTAATTTGTCCGCTTATTGAAGAATCTGAGAAGCTTGATGTGCAAAATGCAATTGATTTGCATAGTATGCTGATGCATCACTATCAAGGAAAGTTTCAGGTTGGATTAATGCACGGACGTTTATCTTCTCAAGAAAAAGAAGATGTAATGGAGAAATTTAGTGAAAATAAAGTGCAAATTCTTGTTTCAACAACTGTAGTTGAGGTTGGTGTCAACGTGCCAAATGCAACGGTTATGGTAATTTATGATGCGGAGCGCTTTGGTTTATCGCAATTGCATCAGCTTCGAGGTCGTGTTGGCCGTGGGAGTGAGCAGTCGTATTGTTTGTTAATCGCAGATCCGAAATCGGAAACTGGGAAAGAACGTATGCGCATTATGACAGAAACAAATGATGGATTTGTATTGTCGGAAAAAGATTTAGAGTTACGTGGTCCTGGAGATTTCTTTGGAAGTAAACAAAGTGGTCTACCAGAGTTTAAGGTAGCTGATATGGTACATGATTATCGAGCGTTGGAAACGGCGAGACAAGATGCGGCCGTGCTGGTTGATTCTGAAGCGTTTTGGCACAACGAGCAGTATGCTGCATTACGCGTATATCTTGAAGGAGCAGGTGTGTTTCAAGGAGAAAAGCTCGATTAAAAATGGAATGTGCAAATTTTTTTGTTGCATTCTACTTTTAATGATTATATACTACTGTTAGTACCTAGTCATAAAAACGGATGGTGCGGTATGAAAAAAAGAAAAAGTAAGAAAGAAAGACAAGTATTATTACAACAAACAATAGAAACGAATCCTTTCATAACGGATGAAGAGTTAGCAGAGCAGTTTCAAGTAAGTATACAAACTGTTCGCCTTGATCGAATGGAATTATCGATTCCTGAGTTAAGAGAGCGAATTAAACATGTGGCAACGAAACAGCATGAAGAAGATGTGAAATCTTTACCGTTAGAAGAGGTAGTTGGAGAAATTATTGATATAGAATTAGATAGACATGCAATTTCTATTTTTGAAGTGAAGATGGAGCATGTATTTAAAAGAAATCAAATTGCGCGTGGGCACCATTTGTTTGCTCAAGCGAACTCACTAGCTGTTGCAGTTATTGATGAAGAATTAGCTTTAACTGCAAAGTCTACCATTCGATATATTCGTCCTGTAAAATTAGGAGAACGTGTTGTTGCAAAAGCCCGCGTTGAAGATGTGGAGAATGATAAAGGACGGACGGTTGTCAAAGTGCATAGCTTTGTTGGCGAAGAACTTGTTTTTACAGGCACTTTTGAAATGTATCGATCTAGTAATTATAGTGAGGAAGGTAACAATTTATGAAAATCGCAATAGATGCAATGGGTGGCGATCACGCTCCAAAAGCAGCTGTATTAGGAGCAATGAAAGCTATTAAGGAATATTCAGATTTACATATTACTTTGGTAGGAAAAGAAGAGGCGATTCGTCAGTATTTAACAAGCGAAGAGCGTATTACTGTACTTCATACAGATGAAAAGATTGAAGGGACAGATGAACCAGTAAGAGCTGTTCGTCGGAAAAAGCAAGCTTCAATGGTACTTGCAGCGCAGCAAGTAAAAGAAGGTGTAGCCAATGCTTGTATATCAGCAGGTAACACAGGGGCTTTAATGGCAGCTGGATTGTTTGTGGTAGGACGTATGGAAGGGATTGAACGTCCAGCGTTATCTCCTACAATGCCAACAATTGATGGGAAAGGTTTTGTTATGTTAGACGTTGGAGCAAATGTTGACGCGAAGCCAATTCATTTATATCAATATGCGGTAATGGGTTCTATTTACGCTGAGAAAGTAAGAGGAATTAACAATCCGCGTGTTGGTCTTTTGAATGTCGGGACAGAAGATGGCAAAGGAAACGAACTTTCAAAACAAGTATTCGCTATGCTAAAAGATGCGCCAATTAATTTTGTTGGAAACGTTGAGTCAAGAGACCTATTACAAGGTGTGGCAGATGTAGTTGTATGCGATGGTTTTACTGGAAACGTAGCATTAAAATCATTAGAAGGAACTGCACTAGCATTATTTTCTATGTTAAAAGAACAATTAATGAGTTCGTTCACAAGTAAATTAGCAGCGGCAGTATTAAAACCGAAGCTGATGATATTAAAAGATAAAATGGATTATTCGGAGTATGGCGGAGCAGCATTGTTTGGATTAAAAGCTCCTGTCATTAAGGCTCACGGATCTTCTAATGATCAATCGATTTTTAGTGCGATTCGTCAAACGAGAGAAATGGTAGCGAAAGAAGTCATTCCTACAATTTCAAGTGTAATGGAGAAAGAGCCGCTTCAATAAGAGGAGGGTTTGAAATGGGAAAACTAGCATTTCTTTTTCCGGGCCAAGGTTCACAGGCGGTTGGAATGGGACAGCAATTAGCAGGGAATAATAAAGAGGTTGCAAAAATATTTCAAAAAGCGGATGAAGTTTTACAGGAGTCTCTTTCATCATTAATTTTTGAAGGACCTCAGGAGAAGCTAACATTAACGACAAATGCGCAACCAGCACTATTAACGACAAGTATTGCAATCTTAACAGCTTTGAAACAATATGATATTACGCCTGATTATGTTGCTGGCCATAGCTTAGGTGAGTATAGCGCGCTTGTTGCAGCGGGAGCATTAACATTTGAAGATGCTGTTTACGCTGTGAGAAAACGTGGTGAATATATGGAAGAAGCTGTGCCAAGCGGAGAAGGTGCAATGGCCGCTATTTTAGGGGCAGATCCAGATGTTCTGAAACAAGTTACAGAAGAAGTAACGAGTGAAGGTCATGCTGTGCAAATTGCTAATATGAATAGTACGAAGCAAATCGTTATCTCTGGAACGAAACGAGGAGTAGAACTCGCTTCTCAAAAAGTGAAAGAAAATGGTGCGAAACGAGCAATTCCGCTTCGTGTGAGCGGTCCGTTCCATTCTTCATTAATGAAACCAGCAGCTGAGAAGTTTCAAAATGTTTTAAATGAAATTACAATTCAAGATGCAAACATTCCAGTTGTTGCAAACGTTACGGCTAATTGCGTTAATCGCAGTGAAGATATTCAAGAAAAGCTAATTGAACAGCTCTATTCACCTGTTTTATGGTACCCATCTATTGAACAGATGGTAGAACAAGGTGTAGATACATTTATTGAAATTGGTCCCGGGAAAGTTCTTGCTGGTCTTATGAAATCAATTGCTCCATCTGCAAAGGTATATGCGATATATGATGAAGAGACATTGAAAGATACCATTTCAAGTTTGAGAGGAGAAAGCGGATGTTAAAAGGGAAAGTTGCATTAGTAACAGGTGCATCACGTGGAATTGGCCGTGCAATTGCAATTGATTTAGCGAAGCAAGGGGCAACAGTTGTAGTTAACTATGCTGGTAATGAGCAAAAAGCAAATGAAGTAGTTGATGAAATAAAAAAACTTGGTTCAGAAGCAATCGCAGTGAGAGCAGACGTTGCTAATGTTGAAGAAGTTACAAACCTGGTAAAACACACTGTGGATACATTTGGACGAGTTGATATTCTTGTGAATAATGCAGGGGTAACAAGAGATAATTTATTAATGCGTATGAAAGAAGAAGAATGGGATACAGTTATTGATACAAACTTAAAAGGTGTATTCTTATGTACGAAAGCAGTATCTCGTTACATGATGCGTCAGCGTCATGGTCGTATTATTAATATTGCTTCTGTTGTCGGTGTTACAGGGAATCCCGGTCAAGCAAATTACGTTGCAGCAAAAGCTGGGGTAATTGGATTGACAAAGACTTCCGCAAAAGAATTGGCTAGCCGAAATATAACAGTAAATGCAATTGCTCCAGGGTTTATTGCTACTGATATGACAGATGTATTAGGCGAAAACGTAAAAGAGGAAATGTTAAAATTAATCCCTGCTGCTAAGTTTGGAGAAGCGCAAGATATTGCGAATGCTGTAACATTTTTTGCTGCTGATCACAGCAAATATATTACAGGACAAACATTACATGTTGATGGTGGTATGGTAATGTAATAAAAGAAACGATTTCACCTAGTTTTTTTGTGAAATATTTAATATAATATTTGAGGGGAGGTGAATGAATTATGGCAGATGTTTTAGAGCGTGTAACGAAAATTATCGTGGATCGTTTAGGAGTAGAAGAAACAGAAGTAGTACCAGCTGCAAGCTTTAAAGAAGATTTAGGTGCAGACTCCCTAGATGTAGTTGAACTTGTAATGCAATTGGAAGATGAGTTTGAAATGGAAATTTCTGATGAAGATGCAGAAAAAATTGCTACTGTTGGCGATGCTGTGACTTACATAGAGAGTCATCTATAATGTTTGAGTGAAGTCCCGTTTTATAGCGGGGCTTTCTCGGCTTATATCTGGAGGGACCTATGCCGTACCGAAAATATAGAGAAAAAAAATATGAAACAAAATATCGTGAAGCTTTTAAAATGTTTCAACAAAAAATAGGTATTACGTTTACAGACGAAAAATTATTAATTCAAGCATTTACGCATTCATCGTATGTGAATGAGCATCGAAAAAAGCCACATGAAGACAATGAACGTCTAGAATTTCTTGGAGACGCTGTATTAGAATTAACTGTATCACAGTATTTGTTTCAAAAATATCCGACAATGAGCGAAGGAGAGCTAACAAAGTTGCGTGCAGCTGTTGTATGTGAACCATCTCTTGTCCGCTTTGCGAATGAATTGTCATTTGGTAACCTTGTTTTACTAGGAAAAGGTGAAGAAATGACAGGTGGACGTGAACGACCAGCTTTATTAGCGGATGTCTTTGAAGCGTTTATTGGTGCCCTTTATCTTGATCAAGGGTTGGAGACAGTTTGGGAATTCTTAAAAGAAATTGTATATCCAAAAATTAATGAAGGTGCTTTTTCTCATGTGATGGATTATAAGAGTCAACTACAAGAATTAATTCAGCGTGATGGTAGCGGTAATATTGAGTATCAAATTTTGCAAGAAAAAGGACCTGCTCACAATCGAGAGTTTGTGTCACGTGTTACATTAAATGGCGTGGCTCTAGGTCTTGGTAGCGGTAAGTCGAAAAAAGAAGCAGAGCAACAAGCTGCTTCAGAGGCGTTGAAAAAGTTAAAAGAACAATCATAAGGAATCCCCCTTTACATGAGGGGGATTCCTTATGCATAGAATGAAACTTTATTTTTATTTGGATATGAAAAGATAAATATGAATCCGTACAGTAGTTTGTTTTTATAGGCAGAGACTATAAAAACGGAGAATAGGGGGAAGGCCTTTCGTGTTTTTAAAGAGATTAGAAATAGTAGGATTTAAATCCTTTGCGGAGCGTGTATCTGTTGATTTTGTTCCAGGTGTAACCTCTGTAGTTGGTCCTAATGGAAGCGGAAAGAGTAATATTACTGACGCGATTCGCTGGGTACTTGGTGAACAATCTGCAAAATCATTACGCGGTGCAAAAATGGAGGATATTATTTTTGCGGGAAGTGATACGCGAAGAGCAGTTAATGTTGCAGAGGTAACATTAACCTTAAATAATGAAGATCAGCGTTTACCTATTGAGTATAATGAAGTGAGTGTTACGCGCCGCGTTTCTCGCTCTGGAGATAGTGACTTTTTTATTAACAAACAATCTTGTCGATTAAAAGATATTGTTGATTTATTTATGGATTCTGGTATGGGACGAGAAGCTTTCTCAATCATTAGCCAAGGAAAAGTAGAAGAAATTTTAAGCAGTAAATCTGAAGAGCGTCGTGGTGTATTTGAAGAAGCAGCAGGCGTATTAAAATATAAGCTTCGCAAAAAGAAAGCTGAAGGAAAATTAGCAGAAACACAAGAAAACTTAAATCGTGTGCAAGATATTATTCACGAATTAAGCACTCAAGTAGAGCCGCTTGAAAGACAAGCTTCTATTGCGAAAGACTATCTTGAGAAAAAAGAAGAACTAGAAAAAGTAGAAGCAGCTCTCATTGTATATGAAATTGAAGAATTACATGAAAAATGGGAAGCGCTTAGAAAGCAGTTTGGACACAATAAAGATGAAGAAGTAAAAATGTCAACGCATTTACAAAAAAATGAAGCAGAGCTCGAAGAATTACGCGGACAATTGCAAGCGATTGATGAATCTGTAGATTCCTTGCAAGAAGTTCTCCTTCTTTCTAGTAAAGAGTTAGAAAAATTAGAAGGGCAGCGTGAATTGCTAAAGGAACGAAAGCAAAATGCAACAACGCACTGCACACAGCTTGAACAGTTAATTATTGAGTTAACAGAAAAAGCCAAGATTTATGATGTGGAAATTGAAACCAGTACAGAAGAACTAATGAAATTTGCAAATCAGGTAAAAGCATTAGAACAAAAGCTACACGAAAATGAGAAACTTCTTTCTACATATGCAGAAAACCTAGAAGAGCAAATTGAGCATTTAAAAGGAGATTATATTGAACTTTTAAATCAACAAGCAAGTAATCGTAATGAATTATCTATGCTTGAGGAACAATTCAAACAACAAAATTCTAAAAATCAACGCCTTGATGAAGAAAATGAAAAGTATGTACAAATGCGTATGCAAATTACAGCTAAAAAGGAAAAATTTGTAGAGAGTTATGAAGAAGTAAAAGAGAAAGTGACAAGCGTTATTACCAATATACAAAAAACAGAAGCGGCGCTTGGAAAATGCAAGGCACATTATAGTGAAAATGAAACAAAATTGTATCAAGCATATCAATTTGTTCAACAAGCTCGCTCTCGAAAAGAAATGCTGGAAGAGATGCAAGAAGACTATTCTGGGTTTTATCAAGGTGTACGTGAAGTATTAAAGGCCCGTGAAAGTAAACTACATGGCATTGAAGGTGCGGTCGCTGAACTACTTACTGTACCGAAGGCATATGAAGTTGCTATGGAGATTGCACTTGGTGCAGCAATGCAACACGTTGTTGTACAAACAGAAGAGCATGCTCGCGAGGCAATTGCTTTTTTGAAACAAAATCGCCATGGACGTGCGACGTTTTTACCACAGGCAGTTATTAAGGGAAGATCGTTATCATTTGAACAGCTACGTATGATAAAGCAACATCCAGCGTTTATAGGTGTGGCAGCAGAACTCGTGCATTACAATAATAAATATGAAAATATAGTTTCAAATTTATTAGGAACGGTCGTCGTTGCAAGAGATTTAAGAGGTGCGAATGAGTTAGCGAAGCAATTACAATATCGCTACCGTATTGTAACGATTGAAGGAGATGTTGTAAATCCTGGCGGTTCTATGACTGGTGGGGCTGTAAAACAAGCGAAATCTTCTCTACTAGGGCGACAACGTGAATTAGAAGAGTGGAGCAAGAAGCTTACTGAAATGGAAGAAAAAACTTCTAAGTTAGAAAACTTTGTTAAAGCGTTAAAACAAGAAATTCAAGAAAAAGAAGTTAAGATAAAAGAATTACGTCACGATGCAGAACAAGAGCGTGTAGATGAACAAAAATTAAAAGAAGAAATTAATCAGCTTGAGCTAGAAGAGCATCGTATTAATGATCGTTTATCTATTTATGATTTGGAAATAGAAGGATTTTTACAAGATCAAGTGAAAATGCAAGGGCGAAAACAAGAGCTGGATAGAATTTTAGTAGAGCTTCAAAAAGATATCACAGAGCTTGATGAAAAAATTGTTGCTTTAACGAAGCAAAAAAGTGACCAGCATTCTTCGAAAGAAAAAGTTCAGGCGGAGATGACGGAGCTGAAAGTACAAGCAGCAGAAAAGCAGCAACGTTTGTCTAATCAAAAAGAGAAAGTAGATCGTTTGACGAAAGAACAAGAGGAAACGCAGCGAACGCTTGTAAAAACAAAAGAAGATTTAGCATTCTTAAAGCAAGAAATGACATCGAATTCAAGCGGTGAAGAGCAAATTACGAATATGATTGAAAAGAAAGCACATGATCGAAATCAAACATCGGAATTAATTAGTTCCCGTCGTGAGCAACGCCTGAGCCTTCAAGAACGGGTAGAACATATAGAGCGTGAAGTGAAAGATACGAAAGGGCGCCATAAATATGTTCTCGAGGTTTTAAAAGATCAAGAAGTGAAAATCAATCGCCTTGATGTTGAATTAGAAAATAGATTGCAACATTTACGCGAAACGTATACGATTTCATTTGAAGCAGCAAAACTGAAGTATACAATGATAATGCCTGCAGAAGATGCGCGTAAAAAGGTGAAATTAATCAAACTATCAATCGAGGAGCTCGGAACAGTAAACTTAGGGGCAATTGAAGAGTATGAACGCGTAGCAGAACGACATACGTTCTTGTTAGAGCAGCGAGATGACTTAGAAGAAGCGAAAGCGACATTGCACCAAGTTATTATGGAAATGGATGAAGAGATGAAAAAACGCTTCTCTACTACATTCCAGGCAATTCGTACAGAATTCCAGACTGTCTTTTGTGAACTATTTGGCGGAGGAAGAGCAGACTTAGTGATGACAAATCCGCAAGATTTATTAAATACAGGCATTGATATTGTTGCGCAGCCACCGGGTAAGAAACTGCAAAATTTAGGTTTACTTTCAGGTGGGGAGCGTGCTTTAACTGCAATTGCACTGCTATTTGGTATTTTAAAAGTAAGACCTGTTCCGTTCTGTGTACTAGATGAGGTTGAAGCGGCGCTTGATGAAGCGAATGTAGCTCGTTTTGCGCAGTATTTGAAAAAGTTTAGTGATGAAACGCAGTTTATTGTTATTACACATCGAAAAGGTACGATGGAAGAATCAGATGTACTGTACGGGGTAACAATGCAAGAATCAGGTGTTTCTAAGCTTGTTTCCGTTCGTTTAGATGACGGAGAAGAGCTTGTTGCAGGCAAATAGGAAGGATGAGAAGAATGAGCTTCTTTAAAAAATTAAAAGAAAAGATTTCGAAACAAACAGATACTGTAACAGAGAAGTTTAAGCAAGGGTTAGAAAAAACGAGAAATTCATTTGCGGATAAAGTAAATGATTTAGTGTATCGCTATCGTAAAGTCGATGAGGATTTCTTTGAGGAATTAGAGGAAATTTTAATTGGTGCAGATGTTGGTGTTGCAACAGTAATGGAACTTATCGATCAGTTGAAGGAAGAAGTACAACGCCGCAATATTCAAGATCCGAGAGAAGTGCAAGCTGTTATTTCGGAAAAACTAGTAGGGATTTACAAAGGTGAAGAAGACTTCAGTAATGAACTTAACATACAACAAGATCAATTAACGGTTATTTTATTTGTTGGTGTTAATGGTGTTGGGAAAACGACAACAATTGGTAAAATGGCTCATAAGTTTAAATCCGAAGGTAAGTCTGTCTTATTAGCAGCAGGGGATACGTTCCGTGCAGGAGCAATCGAACAGCTAGAAGTATGGGGCGACCGAGTTGGTGTGGAAGTTATTAAACAAGGATCTGGTTCTGACCCGGCAGCGGTTATGTATGATGCTGTTCAAGCTGCAAAAGCGCGTAAAGTAGATATCTTGCTATGTGATACAGCAGGTCGCTTGCAAAATAAAGTGAATTTAATGAAGGAGTTAGAAAAGGTGAAACGTGTCATTGAACGCGAAGTTCCAGGTGCTCCTCATGAAGTATTGCTTGTTATTGATGCAACGACAGGTCAAAATGGTTTAAGTCAAGCGAAAACATTCCGCGAAGCAACGAATGTTACAGGTATTGTTCTAACGAAATTAGACGGGACTGCTAAAGGTGGTATCGTATTAGCGATTCGTAATGAGATGGACGTACCAGTGAAATTTGTTGGACTTGGAGAACAAATGGACGACTTACAGCAATTTGATCCAGAACAATATGTGTATGGTTTATTTGCAAACTTAGTAGAAAAAGAAGAAGTATAAAGTGAAACTTCCATCCGTGGAGGCATTTTCCATGGATGGTGAGCCCTCACCAATCGGGTATTTATGGGTGGTTATCCTCCACCTATCTTCTTCGCTTCTTTTTGAATCTTAAGGTGGAGGTCTTACTGCCCGCAAATAGCGGGGGAAGTGAAAGAAGCGGTTTTTCCGCTTCTTTTTTATAAAAAATATATCATGTTAAGAAAAAAACTTGACACTCTTTTATACTCCATGTAAACTAATTCATGTAAAGGGAAATCACTTAACAAAGGATGATCCAACATGCTCGAAAAAACAACGAGAATGAATTATTTATTTGATTTTTATCAATCGTTGTTAACGCAAAAACAAAGAAGTTATATGTCGCTTTATTATTTAGATGATTTATCTCTTGGTGAAATTGCGGAAGAATTTGATGTAAGTCGCCAAGCCGTGTATGATAACATTAAACGGACTGAAGCGATGCTTGAAGAATATGAAGAGAAATTAGTATTACTTCAAAAGTTTCAAGAGCGACAGCGACTTGTTGCAAAGCTAAAACAGCTAATCAGCGAAGAAGAGCATGTGAATGAAGAAATGAAACAAGTTGTTGAAGCTATCGAAAAATTAGATTAGGAGGGCGGCAATATGGCATTTGAAGGATTAGCCGACCGACTTCAACAGACGATGCAAAAAATCCGCGGCAAAGGAAAAGTTTCTGAAGCCGATGTAAAAGAAATGATGAGAGAAGTTCGTCTTGCTCTTTTAGAAGCGGATGTTAACTTTAAAGTAGTAAAAGATTTTGTAAAGCGTGTGTCTGAGCGTGCTGTCGGACAAGATGTAATGAAGAGTTTGACACCTGGCCAACAAGTAATTAAAGTTGTACAGGAAGAACTTACAGAACTTATGGGCGGAGAGCAAAGTAAAATTGCTGTCGCTAATAAGCCGCCAACTGTTATTATGATGGTTGGTCTGCAAGGTGCAGGTAAAACAACGACAACAGGTAAACTTGCGAATTTGCTTCGTAAAAAGCATAATCGTAAACCGATGCTTGTTGCAGCCGATATTTACCGTCCTGCAGCGATTAAACAGCTTGAAACATTAGGGAAGCAATTGGACATGCCTGTTTTCTCATTAGGAGATCAAGTAAGTCCTGTTGAAATTGCGAAACAAGCGATTGCGAAAGCAAAAGAAGATCATCATGATTATGTTTTAATCGATACAGCGGGTCGCCTGCATATTGATGAAGAACTAATGGATGAATTAGCGAAAGTGAAAGAAGTTGCGAAACCGGATGAAATCTTCCTTGTTGTCGATGCGATGACAGGACAAGATGCGGTAAATGTTGCACAAAGTTTCCATGAACAGTTAGGTTTAACAGGTGTTGTTTTAACGAAATTAGACGGTGATACGCGCGGTGGTGCAGCACTATCTATTAAAGCAGTAACAAACACACCAATTAAATTTGCTGGTATGGGTGAAAAGCTAGATGCGATTGAAGCGTTCCATCCAGAACGCATGGCATCCCGTATTTTAGGGATGGGTGACGTTTTAACATTAATTGAAAAAGCGCAAGCTACAGTTGATGAGGAAAAAGCAAAAGAACTTGAGCAAAAAATGCGTACGCTTTCGTTTACGCTAGATGATTTCCTAGAGCAACTTGGACAAGTGCGTCAACTTGGACCACTTGATGAATTGCTAGGAATGCTTCCTGGTGCAAATAAAATTAAAGGGCTGAAAAATGCACAAGTTGATGAAAAACAAATTGGGCATATTGAGGCAATTATTCGTTCTATGACAAAAGTAGAGCGAGAACATCCGGAAATTATCAATGCTAGTCGTAAAAAACGCATTGCCAAAGGTAGTGGTACAACAGTACAAGAAATTAATCGTCTACTGAAGCAGTTTGAAGATATGAAAAAAATGATGAAGACGATGACAGGCATGCAAAAAGGTAAGAAAAAAGGACTAGGTGGATTGAAGTTTCCATTTATGTAAGGAAAAAAAGATGGCTCTGTTAAGAAAAAATACTTTACAAAGCAATAGTCTTTTTGCTAATATAATTATCTGTGTGAAATAAATTCGGAGGTGCTTTATAAATGGCAGTTAAAATTCGTTTAAAACGTATGGGAGCTAAAAAAACTCCTTTCTATCGTGTAGTTGTTGCAGATTCTCGTTCTCCTCGTGACGGACGTTTCATTGAGGAAATCGGTACTTACAATCCGGTTGCTCAACCAGCTGAAGTGAAAATCAACGAAGAAGCAGCATTAAAATGGTTAGGAAATGGTGCGAAACCATCTGATACAGTTCGCAATCTTTTCTCTAACCAAGGTATCATGGAGAAATTCCACTTATCTAAACAAGGTAAGTAATTGAGGCAATGACAATGGAAAAGTTGATCGAAACAATTGTCAAACCTCTTGTAGATCATCCTGAAGATGTAAAAGTTTCACAGGAACTTTGCAACGGAGAGATAAAGTATCGATTGACTGTGCATCCTGAGGATGTTGGAAAAGTCATTGGAAAGCAGGGGCGAGTTGCGAAAGCAATTCGGATGCTCTTGTATTCAGTGGGACATCACAATGATGAGAAAGTCACACTGGAAATTCAATAAACGTTAAAAGGGCGAGGATTTTTCCTCTCCCTTTTTTAACATTTTTAAAGAAATTGCATGTTCCATATATGGAATGGAAATGCTTAACTTATATAGAAAACAGGGGTGACATGCTGTTTATGACAAAATGGTTTAACGTAGGTAAAATTGTAAATACTCATGGTGTTAGAGGGGAAATTCGAGTTATTTCTCGTACCGATTTTCCTGAAGAACGATATAAAGTAGGGAATACATTATACATATGGCATGATAAAGGGACGGAACCACTTTCGGTAAAGGTCGCTTCTCATCGCCAACACAAAACATTTGATTTATTGACATTTGAAGGGTATAACAATGTAGATGAAGTAGAGAAGCTAAAAGGTTCTTCAATCAAAGTACCAGAAGAGCAGTTAGGTGAACTTGCTGAAGGTGAGTACTATTACCATGAAATTATTGGCTGTAAAGTTGTAACAGAAGAGGGAGAGGATTTAGGTACGATAAAAGAGATTCTATCTCCTGGTGCGAATGATGTTTGGGTGATCAAACGCCCGAAAGGTCAAGATCTTTTAATCCCTTACATTGATGATGTTGTACTTCAAGTTAACATTGAAAATAAATTAGTAACCATTCATGTAATGGAAGGATTGCTATAATGAAAATCGATATTTTAACATTATTTCCAGAGATGTTCACCGGTGTTTTTGGATCTTCGATTTTAAAAAAAGCGCAAGAAAAAGAGGCAGTGGAGCTTAGGGTTGTAAATTTTCGTGATTATACAACAAGTAAGCATAACAGTGTAGATGATTATCCGTACGGTGGGGGCGCGGGGATGGTATTAACCCCACAGCCTATCTTTGATGCGGTGGAAGAGTTAACGAAGGAAACTGACCGTAAACCAAGGGTTGTCTTAATGTGTCCACAAGGAGAGCGTTTCACGCAGAAAAAGGCAGAAGAGCTTGCTGGAGAAGAGCATGTTATTTTTGTATGTGGTCATTATGAAGGATATGATGAACGAATTCGTGAACATCTTGTAACAGATGAGATTTCTATTGGTGATTACGTATTAACGGGCGGAGAATTAGCCTCTATGGTTGTTACCGATAGTGTTGTACGTCTTTTGCCAGGAGTACTTGGAAATCACGCTTCTCAGGTGGAAGATTCTTTTAGTACTGGTTTGTTAGAGCATCCGCACTATACACGTCCAGCTGATTTCCGTGGCATGAAGGTACCGGATGTACTTACGTCAGGGAATCATAAAAATATTGATGAATGGCGTCATAAAGAATCCCTGCGCCGTACGTATACACGTCGACCGGATTTACTTGAAGAACGTCAATTATCAAAGCAAGAAGAAAAATGGCTTGAACAAATTAAAAAAGAGCAATAAGAACTTCATATATTTTCTATTGCAACAGGCCTAGCAATATGATATTATAACATTTGTGTTACTGAAATCAGTAGCCGTATTAACGATGTTCCGCTGTAATTTATTAAGACTTTATAAGAGCATCTGTTTAAAGGAGAGAATTGAATATGCAACAATTAATCGCAGAAATTACAAAAGGCCAATTAAAAACTGACCTACCTTCATTCCGTCCTGGTGACACTTTACGTGTACACGTAAAAGTAGTTGAGGGTACTCGTGAGAGAATTCAGCTTTTTGAAGGTGTTGTAATTAAACGTCGTGGTGGCGGAATCAGTGAAACATTCACAGTGCGTAAGATTTCTTACGGTGTAGGTGTTGAGCGTACATTCCCAGTTCACACGCCAAGAATCGCGAAAATCGAAGTACTTCGCCGTGGTAAAGTACGTCGTGCTAAGTTATACTACTTACGTAACCTTCGCGGTAAAAAAGCGCGTATCAAAGAAATTCGATAAGACATGTATGGGAGCTTGTAAATGCACAAGCTCCCTTTTTCCAATCTATATGAAATTTTGATATAATACGAACAGCTTACATAACCGTGGAGGGGAAATACATGAAAAAAGAGAAGAGTTCACTTTGGGAATGGATAAAAGCAATTTTGATTGCTATTGTGTTAGCGGGTGTTATTAGACAATTTTTCTTTGCTCCAATCCTTGTGGATGGTGTATCAATGTCACCGACGCTACATGATCGTGATCGAATGATTGTCAATAAGATCGGCTATCACATTGGTGAACCGAAACGTTTTGACATAATCGTATTCCAAGCAACAGAAGAAAAAGATTATATTAAACGTGTTATCGGCTTGCCAGGCGATGAAATTGAGTATCGAAATGATAAACTCTATATTAACGGAAAACCTTATGAGGAACCGTATTTAGACAAGCAGAAAAAACAACTTGCTGATGGACCACTTACATATGATTTCAAGCTTGAAGAAATTACAGGTAAGAAAACAGTTCCAAAAGGTCAATTATTTGTACTAGGTGACAATCGTCGTTTTAGTAAAGATAGTCGTACTATTGGAACGATTTCGATGGACCAAGTAATTGGAGAAGCGAATATGTTATATTGGCCATTGAAAGACGCACGTATTGTGAAATAAACGAAAAAAGAAGGTGGCAACATGGTAATTCAATGGTTCCCAGGGCATATGGCAAAAGCTAGGCGCCAAGTAACAGAGAAATTAAAGTTAATTGATGTTGTAATCGAACTTGTAGATGCTCGATTACCTTTATCTTCTCGAAACCCGATGATTGATGAAATTATTACACATAAGCCGAGGCTTGTTGTTTTAAATAAAGCGGATATGGCAGATGATCGCTTAACTAAGCAATGGATCGCCTATTTTGAGGAAAAAGGGCATAAAGCAATTTCAATTAATGCGCAGGCTGGACAAGGTATGAAAGAAATTGCAGCTGCATGTAAAGTGCTTGTAAAAGAAAAATTTGACAAAATGGTTGCAAAAGGCATTCGTCCAAGAGCAATTCGCGCTTTAATTGTAGGTATTCCTAATGTCGGTAAATCTACATTGATTAATAAATTAGCAAAGAAAAATATTGCAAAAACAGGTGATCGTCCAGGTGTTACAACAGCCCAACAATGGATTAAGGTTGGTAAGGAAATGGAACTACTGGATACACCAGGTATTTTATGGCCTAAATTTGAAGATGAATTAGTTGGACTTCGCCTTGCGACAACGGGTGCAATTAAAGATTCTATTTTAAATTTACAAGATGTAGCAGTATATGCACTTCGTTTTATGGAAAAGCATTATCCAGAACGTATACAAGAACGTTATAAAATAAGTGAAATTCCAGAAGACATTGTAGAATTCTTTGATGTGATTGGAAGAAATAGAGGTTGCTTAATGGGCGGCGGAATGATTGATTATGATAAAACATCTGAGCTTATTCTTCGCGAGCTTCGCGGTGGTAAACTTGGAAAAATGACATTTGAAACACCGGAAGAATTTGCAGAGGAAGTAGAAGAAGTATAAGACGTGCGTTTGTGCGTCTTTTCTTTTTGGTTATTTTTAAAAGGGAGTGTACATTGATGCAAAAAATCACAATTCAAGAGGCAGAATGTGTATTGCAAGAAATTAAGAATGAAGAAGATGAAAGATTTCAAGTGTTATTGAAGGATGAGCGGAAAGGCGTTCAAAAGCTCATTTTAAAATGGTATAAACAAAAAGAGTTAGCGCAAAAGGAAAAAGAAAAGTTTTTAGAGATGTCAAAATATGAAAAAGCATTACGTGAAAAAGGGCTCACATATATTGCTGGTATCGATGAAGTGGGAAGGGGGCCGCTAGCTGGGCCCGTTGTTACGGCTGCTGTCGTCCTTCCGGAAGATTTCTATACCCCAGGGTTAAATGACTCTAAAAAACTAAGTGAAGCGAAACGTGAGCGTTTTTATGATGAAATTAAAGAACAGGCAATCGCGATTGGGGTTGGAATTGTATCTCCACAAGTTATTGATGAAATAAATATTTATCAAGCGACGAAACGAGCAATGTTAGATGCAATTGCGAATTTAGCATGTACACCAGAGCATTTATTAATTGATGCAATGAAGCTTCCTACACCAATTCCGCAAACATCTATTATTAAAGGTGATGCAAAAAGTATTTCTATTTCAGCTGCGTCTATTATTGCGAAAGTAACGAGAGATCGCATGATGAAAGAACTTGGGAAAGAACATCCAGCATATGGATTTGAGCAACATATGGGCTATGGAACGAAACAACATTTACAAGCCATTGAAATGTACGGAGTATTAGAAGAGCATAGAAAAACATTTGCGCCGATTAAGGATATGATTCAAAAATAAGCTGTGACTCACAGCTTATTTTTTTATTTTGGTATATAAACATTACTATTTTCAAAAAAGAATAAAGCGATTTCAGTTTTCTGACACTTTATTGTAGACAGCGTGCCAATCATTTTATACAATGGCAATGTAGTGTTTTTTAAACATTAAAAAACTTTTTGAGTAAAACAGGAAAACAGGGGAGGATGGGACCATGAATATCCATGAGTACCAAGGTAAAGCAGTCCTTAGAAGCTATGGGGTTAGCGTTCCGAACGGGAAGGTTGCATTTACAGTAGAAGAAGCTGTAGAAGCAGCGAAAGAATTAGGAACAGATGTATGTGTAGTGAAAGCACAAATTCACGCTGGTGGACGCGGCAAAGCTGGCGGAGTAAAAGTTGCGAAAAATTTAGATGAAGTTCGTACATATGCGGAAAGTATTTTAGGTACTACGCTTGTTACGCATCAAACAGGTCCTGAAGGTAAGGAAGTAAAACGCTTACTTATCGAAGAAGGTTGCGATATTAAAAAAGAATATTATGTTGGTTTAGTTTTAGACCGTGCGACTTCTCAAGTTGTTTTAATGGCGTCTGAAGAAGGCGGAACAGAAATTGAAGAAGTGGCAGAAAAAACACCAGAAAAAATCTTTAAAGAATATATTGATCCAGCAGTAGGTCTGCAAGGTTTCCAAGCACGCCGCATTGCATTTAACATCAATATTCCAAAAGAGCTTGTAGGACAAGCTGTGAAGTTTATGATGGGCTTATATCGTGCTTATATCGAAAAAGATTGCTCTATTGCAGAAATCAACCCACTTGTTACAACAGGTGATGGAAAAGTTATGGCATTAGATGCAAAATTAAACTTTGATTCTAATGCATTATATCGTCATAAAGACATTCTAGAACTTCGTGATCTTGAAGAAGAAGATCCGAAAGAAATTGAAGCTTCTAAATACGACTTAAACTATATTCCTTTAGATGGAAATATTGGTTGTATGGTAAATGGTGCAGGATTAGCAATGGCAACAATGGATATCATTAAACATTACCATGGCGATCCAGCTAACTTCTTAGATGTTGGTGGCGGTGCTACAGCTGAAAAAGTTACAGAAGCTTTCAAAATTATTCTTTCTGACAAAAATGTAAAAGGTATTTTCGTTAATATTTTTGGTGGCATTATGAAATGTGATGTTATTGCAGAAGGTGTTATTGAAGCGACAAAACAAGTAGGCCTTGAATTACCACTTGTTGTTCGTCTTGAAGGTACAAATGTTGAGCTAGGTAAGAAAATTTTAAATGAATCTGGTTTAAATATTGTTGCAGCAGAATCTATGGCAGACGGTGCACAAAAAATTGTTTCACTAGTGGGCTAATAGAAAGCGGGGGAGAAAAATGAGCGTATTAGTTAATAAAGATACAAAAGTTATTGTACAAGGTATTACTGGCTCACAAGGTTTATTCCATACAAAACAAATGATTGAATATGGTACGAAAATTGTCGGTGGTGTAACACCTGGTAAAGGTGGCACTGAAATTGAAGGTGTACCTGTCTTTGATACGGTAGAAGATGCTGTAAAAGCAACGGGTGCAAATGCTTCAGTTGTGTACGTTCCACCCGCTTTTGCGGCTGATGCGATTATGGAAGCGGTTGATGCAGAGATTGACTTAGTAGTATGTATTACAGAAGGAATCCCTGTATTAGATATGGTTAAAGTTAAGAAGTATATGGCAGGTAAACAGACGCGTTTACTTGGACCAAACTGCCCAGGTGTTATTACACCAGATGAATGTAAGATTGGTATTATGCCAGGATATATTCATAAAAAAGGTCATGTAGGTATTGTATCTCGATCTGGTACATTAACATACGAAGCTGTACATCAATTAACACAAGAAGGCATTGGTCAATCTACTGCTGTAGGTATCGGTGGCGACCCTGTCAATGGTACAGACTTTATTGATGCGTTAAAAGCGTTTAATGAAGACGAAGAAACACATGCTGTTATTATGATTGGTGAAATCGGTGGAACAGCAGAAGAAGAAGCTGCTGAGTGGGTAAAAGCAAATATGACAAAACCTGTTGTTGGATTTATCGGTGGTCAAACAGCGCCTGCAGGAAAACGTATGGGCCATGCTGGTGCGATTATTTCTGGCGGTAAAGGTACAGCTGCTGAAAAAATCAAAACAATGGAAGCTTGTGGTATTAAAGTTGCTGAAACACCAGCTGTTATGGGCGAAACTTTAATCGCTGTTTTAAAAGAAAAAGGATTATTTGAAACTTGTAAAAACTATTAATCTTTTTGAAAGACACCTTCGTGCTAGAGGGTGTCTTTTTACACTTTTTCCTGTTTACATAATAAAAATTATGGGTAAGGAGAATGATCATGAAAAGGGAACGATTGCTCCATCTTCATTATGTGTTAGCGGATCATTGGAAAGCGTTAACTCACTTATTGCATATAGATCCAGAGATAAAGAAACTGTATAAATTTAGTTCAGTGGAATTTGAAAAGTATGCTGGGCTGACTCCGAAAAAATCTGCTGAATTAGTTAGCTTCTTACAAACATCTACCCCGGCACAATGTATACATCATTTAGAAGAAAAGCATATTTTTTATGTCACAATATGGGATGATGATTATCCAGAATTATTACGTGAAATATCAGATCCGCCTTTCATTTTATATGGAAAGGGAAAGAGAGAATTATTAGGAGAAATAAATAAATTTGCAGTAGTTGGAACAAGAAAACCTTCTTTATACGGGAAAGAAAGCATACAATCTATTTTACAACCGCTAATAGACAAAGAATGGCTAATTGTAAGTGGTTTTGCAAATGGAATTGATACCATTGCTCACCAAATCGCAGTGCAACAACATAGCCCTACTATTGCTGTCTTAGGGCATGGATTACAGTATATGTATCCAAAAGAGAATTGCTACTTTTATAAAATATGGAAGAATACTGTACTGTTATTAACAGAATATCCGCCACATTACGCGCCTAGAAAATGGTATTTTCCAAAGCGAAATCGAATTATCAGTGGTCTTTGTAAAGGGGTTCTAGTAGTGGAAGCGAAATCGAAAAGTGGCTCGCTTATTACTGCAGATCTCGCTTTAGAACAAAATAGGGAGGTATTTGCTCTTCCAGGTCCTATTTTTACAGAAAGTGCAGCAGGAACAAATCAACTTATAAAGCAAGGGGCGAAACTTGTTCAAAAAGCAGAGGATATTCTCGAGGAATTTTTAAATTAACCGTATATTTTTATGTTTTTATTAAACAATTATTGACAAATGGTAGAGTGGCACTGTATGTTATACTCATTCTTGATTGACAAAAACAAGAGAAATCAATAAGATTAATGAAGACTTGAATCCACCTCTTAAGGAGGCACTAGCATGTCAGATTACCTCGTAATCGTGGAGTCGCCTTCTAAGGCGAAAACCATTGAGAAATATTTAGGGAAAAAATACAAAGTCGTCGCGTCTATGGGACATGTTCGCGATTTGCCTAAAAGTCAAATGGGGATAGAAGTAAAAAATAATTTCACCCCGAAGTATATTACCATCCGTGGTAAAGGTCCTGTTTTAAAAGATTTAAAATCAGCAGCAAAAAAAGCAAAAAAAGTCTATCTCGCGGCCGATCCAGACCGCGAAGGAGAAGCGATCGCTTGGCATTTAGCGAATACGCTAAATGTGGATGTTGAATCAGATTGCCGGGTTGTATTTAATGAAATTACAAAAGATGCGATTAAAGAGTCATTTAAGCATCCTCGTGCAATTAATATGGATTTAGTAGATGCACAGCAAGCAAGACGGATACTTGATCGCCTTGTTGGTTATAATATTAGTCCTTTATTATGGAAGAAAGTCAAAAAGGGATTAAGTGCAGGACGTGTACAATCTGTAGCGGTTCGCTTAATTATTGATCGTGAAAAAGAAATTCAAAGTTTTATTCCGGAAGAGTTCTGGACAATTAAAACAGAATTTGTCAAAGGAAAAGACACATTTGAAGCATCTTTTTATGGTGTGAATGGAGAAAAGGTTCAATTAACAAATGAAGCGCAAGTAAAAGACATAATTGAAACAATGAAAGACAATGCGTTTTCAGTTGAAAATGTAACGAAAAAAGAGCGGAAACGTAATCCTGCATTACCATTTACAACGTCTTCTTTACAACAAGAAGCTGCACGTAAGTTAAATATGCGAGCAAAGAAGACAATGATGCTTGCGCAGCAGCTATACGAAGGGATAGATATTGGTAAACAGGGAACCGTAGGTCTTATTACGTATATGAGAACAGACTCAACGCGTATATCGGAAACTGCTCAAGAGGAAGCTCGCTCTTATATTACTGAGGCGTTTGGTTCAGAATACATAGGGACAGAGAAGAAGAAGGAAACGAAAAAAGCGAATGCACAAGATGCGCATGAAGCAATTCGTCCAACTTCGGTAATGAGAAAGCCAGAGGAACTAAAAAGTTTCTTAAGTCGTGATCAACATCGTCTGTACAAATTGATTTGGGAGCGATTTGTTGCAAGTCAAATGGCATCTGCTGTAATGGATACTGTTACAGCTAGACTCATTAATAATAACGTTCAATTCCGTGCAAGTGGCTCAGTAGTGAAATTTTCAGGGTTTATGAAAGTTTACGTAGAATCGAAAGATGATGGTGCGGAAGAAAAAGATAAAATGTTGCCTCCTTTAGAAATAGGAGAAACTGTATTTTCAAAAGATATGGATCCAAAGCAGCACTTTACGCAGCCGCCACCACGTTATACAGAGGCTCGTTTAGTTAGGATGCTTGAAGAGCTTGGAATCGGGAGACCGTCTACTTACGTACCAACACTTGAAACGATTCAGAAGCGAGGATATGTTGCATTAGACAATAAACGCTTTGTTCCGACTGAACTTGGAGAAATTGTAATTGAACTTATTTTAGAGTTTTTCCCAGAAATTATTAACATTGAATTTACGGCCAATATGGAGCAAAACCTTGATGAAGTAGAAGAGGGGAAAGCAAATTGGGTGAAAATTGTTGATGATTTCTACGTAGGCTTTGAACCCCGCTTAGAAAAAGCGGAAAAGGAGATGCGTGAAGTCGAAATTAAAGATGAACCTGCTGGGGAAGATTGTGAATTATGCGGTCACCCAATGGTCTTTAAAATGGGCAAATACGGGAAGTTTATGGCTTGTTCTAATTTCCCTGATTGTCGCAATACAAAACCGATTGTGAAAGAAATCGGTGTAACTTGTCCGAAATGTGATAAAGGACAAATTATTGAACGCCGAAGTAATAAAAAGAAACGTCTTTTCTATGGATGTGGCACATATCCAGAATGTGACTTTGTATCTTGGGATAAACCGATTGGCCGGAAATGCCCGAAATGTGAAGGTATGCTCGTAGAGAAGAAGCTGAAAAAAGGCGTTCAAGTACAATGTATTTCTTGTGATTATGAAGAAGAACAACAAATGTGAGCGTAACTGCTCACATTTTTTTCGGGATAGAAAAGGAAAGGTGATAAATACATGATAACACAAGTAGTAAACGTCATTGGCGCAGGTCTTGCAGGAAGTGAAGCAGCTTATCAAATTGCAAAACGTGGTGTTCAGGTAAAATTATATGAAATGAGACCAGTAAGACAAACGCCGGCTCATCACACAGATAAATTTGCTGAGTTAGTATGCAGTAACTCACTTCGTGCAAATACATTAACAAATGCTGTTGGGGTCATTAAAGAAGAAATGCGCAAAATGGACTCTGTTATTATCCGTGCGGCAGATGAGTGTTCTGTGCCAGCAGGAGGAGCATTAGCGGTTGATCGGCATGAATTTGCAGCAAAAGTAACGGAGTATGTGAAAAATCATCCAAACGTAACTGTGATGAACGAAGAAATGACAGAAATTCCAGAAGGACCAACTGTTATCGCGACAGGTCCACTCACATCTCCAGAACTTTCTGCACAGTTAAAAGAGTTAACGGGTGAAGATTATTTTTATTTCTATGATGCAGCTGCACCAATTGTGGAAAAAGAAAGCATTGATATGAACAAAGTATATTTAAAATCTCGTTACGATAAGGGAGAGGCGGCTTATTTAAACTGCCCAATGACAGAAGAAGAGTTCGATCGTTTTTATGATGCTTTAATTGCTGCAGAGACAGTGCCATTAAAAGAATTTGAGAAAGAAGTATTCTTTGAAGGTTGTATGCCTGTAGAAGTAATGGCAAGCCGTGGTAGACAGACATTGTTATTTGGACCGATGAAACCAGTGGGGCTGGAAGATCCGAAAACAGGTAAAACGCCATATGCTGTTGTTCAATTACGTCAAGATGATGCAGCAGGAACGTTATACAATATTGTTGGGTTCCAAACACATTTAAAGTGGGGACCTCAAAAAGAAGTATTACAATTGATTCCTGGACTTGAAAATGCAGAAATTGTACGCTATGGTGTAATGCATCGTAATACGTTTATTAATTCACCAAGATTACTTCGTCCAACATACCAATATAAACATCGTGATGATTTATTCTTTGCTGGACAAATGACAGGTGTAGAAGGATATGTAGAATCGGCTGCTTCAGGGCTGTTAGCAGGTATTAATGCAGCTCGTCTTGTAAAGGGAGAAGAGCCTGTTGTATTACCTCCTGTAACAGCAATGGGCAGTATGGCGAATTATATTACTGCAACTAATGCGAAAAACTTCCAACCGATGAACGCAAACTTTGGTTTATTTGCGCCATTAGAAAAGAAAATTAAAAAGAAACAAGAGCGAAATGAAGCATACGCAACACGCGCTTTAGAGATGATTCAAAATTTTGTAAATATTTAGTTAAATTTCTTGCAAAGGCTACTGAGTTGTGATACGATTTAGTAGCCTTTATTGAGGTGAGTTATGTGAATGTGAAGAAATTGTTACAATTATTCGTTGGATATTTACAAATTGAAAGAAATTATTCAAAATATACAATTGCAAGTTATCAAAATGATTTAGAACATTTTGTGCAATTTATGGAGCGAGAAGGCATATCCTCTTTTTTAGACGTTACATACGTAGATGTTCGTTTGTACTTAACGACATTACACGATGAAAAGCTAGCCCGTAAATCTGTCGCAAGAAAAGTATCGAGCTTACGAAGTTTATATCGTTTTCTGATGCGTGAAGGATATCGAGAAGATAATCCGTTTGCACTTGCGTCACTCCCCAAAAAAGAACTGTCAATCCCAAAGTTTTTGTATGTTGAAGAATTGGAGAAATTGTTTGAAGTTTCTGATGTAAAAACACCACTTGGTCAAAGGGATCAAGCTTTATTAGAGCTTATGTATGCAACGGGAATCCGTGTGAGTGAATGTGTAAGTTTACAACTTACTGATATTGATTTCTCGGTAGGGACAATTCTAGTGACGGGAAAAGGCAAAAAACAAAGGTACGTTCCGTTTGGAAGTTATGCCCAAGATGCTTTAATTACTTATATAGAAAACGGTAGAAAACAGTTAGCTAAAAAAACAGAGGAACATTCTCAAATGGTGTTTTTAAATGCAAAGGGTAAGCCGTTAACGGATCGCGGTGTTCGTTATATTTTAAATGAGCTCATTAAGAAAGCTTCTCTTACAATGCGAATAAGTCCGCATATGTTAAGGCATACATTTGCTACACATATGTTAGATGAAGGTGCAGATTTACGAACTGTGCAGGAGTTATTGGGTCATGAAAATCTATCAACGACACAAATTTATACGCATGTTTCAAAAGAAAGATTGCGTTCTGTTTACATGAAGCATCACCCGCGGGCATAAATTGCTTTTAAAGCTATAAAAACATATAAAGGAGTTTTTTCTATGGGAAATTTCCACGCTACAACGATATTTGCCATTCACCATAATGGAGAGTGTGCTATGGCCGGCGACGGACAAGTGACATTTGGCAATGCTGTTGTGATGAAGCACACAGCACGAAAAGTTCGAAAGCTATTTCAAGGGAAGGTGTTAGCTGGATTTGCAGGTTCCGTTGCGGATGCGTTTACTCTTTTTGAAATGTTTGAGGGGAAATTAGAAGAGTATAATGGAAATTTACAACGTGCTGCAGTTGAAATGGCGAAACAATGGCGTGGTGATAAAATGCTGCGTCAATTGGAAGCGATGTTAATCGTTATGGATCAAACAACGTTACTTCTTGTTTCAGGAACAGGAGAAGTAATTGAACCGGATGATGGCATTTTAGCAATCGGTTCAGGTGGACATTATGCGCTTGCAGCTGGCCGCGCTTTAAAGCAACATGCGAGTGAACATTTAACAGCAAAAGCAATTGCGAAAGCAAGTTTAGAAATTGCTGGTGACATTTGTGTGTATACAAATCACAACATTATTGTGGAAGAATTGTAGAATCGTAAGGGAGGCATTTTATATGCATTTACATTTTACTCCGCGTCAAATTGTAGAAAAATTGGATCAATATATTATTGGTCAAAAAGATGCGAAAAAAGCGGTTGCAGTAGCGCTTAGAAATCGATATCGTCGTAGTAAATTAGCGGAAGATTTACGCGATGAAATTGCTCCGAAGAACATTTTAATGATTGGACCGACAGGGGTCGGAAAGACAGAGGTAGCACGACGAATGGCGAAGCTCGTTGGAGCACCTTTTATTAAGGTTGAAGCGACGAAATTCACAGAAGTTGGATATGTCGGTCGAGATGTAGAATCTATGGTGCGTGACCTTGTAGAAACTTCAGTTCGCATCGTAAAAGAAGAAATGGTCGTCAAGGTTAAAGATAAGGCTGAGGAGCAAGCAAATCAACGACTTGTTGAAATTTTGGTGCCAAGTCCGCAAAAACAATCCGGATTCAAAAATCCGTTAGAGATGTTATTTGGTGGAAATCAAAATGCGAATCAGACATCTGAAACACAAGATGACACAGAAATTGAAAAGAAGCGCAGAGAAGTTGAAAAGAAACTTGCCGCAGGTTTACTTGAAGATGAAATTGTATCGATTGAAGTGACGGAACAACAGTCTTCTATGTTTGATATGTTGCAAGGTACTGGTATGGAGCAAATGGGGATGAATTTCCAAGATGCATTAGGAAGTTTTATGCCGAAAAAAACGAAAAAACGTAAACTTTCTGTAAAAGAAGCAAGAAAAGTCTTGACAAATGAGGAAGCACAGCGCTTAATTGATATGGATGAAGTTACACAAGAGGCTGTTTATCGTGCTGAACAGCTCGGGATTATTTTTATTGATGAAATTGACAAAATTGCTGGTAAGCAGTCGAATAGCGTGGATGTATCGCGTGAAGGTGTACAGCGTGACATTTTGCCAATTGTAGAAGGATCGAACGTTGCAACGAAATATGGATCGGTGAAAACAGATTATATTTTATTTATTGCGGCTGGTGCCTTCCATATGTCCAAACCGTCTGATTTAATTCCAGAACTGCAAGGAAGATTCCCGATTCGAGTGGAATTAACAAAATTATCGGTAGATGATTTTGTTAAAATTCTTGTAGAACCTGATAATGCTTTAGTGAAGCAATATATAGCATTATTAGCAACTGAGGGTATAGAAATTGAATTTTCTGACGAAGCTATTCGTAAGATTGCTGAGATTGCTTATCAAGTTAATCAAGATACGGATAATATTGGAGCGAGAAGACTTCATACCATTATGGAGAAACTTCTTGAAGATTTATCGTTTGAAGCATCTGAGATTACGTTAGAGAAAATAACGATAACACCTCAATATGTAGAGGAAAAATTAGCAACGATTGCTAAAAATAAAGATGTGAGCCAGTTTATTTTGTAATAGTGTCATCAGGTGACTCGCCCTAGTTTCCAAGTGATGAAAAAATATGTAAGTAACATGTAGGAGGAACTTTTGAAATGGAATTATTAGCAAAAACGAGAAAATTAAATGCGTTATTACAGAGCGCAGCAGGAAAGCCTGTAAACTTTAGAGAAATGTCAGATACAATGTGTGAAGTAATTGAAGCAAACGTATTCGTTGTAAGTCGTCGCGGTAAATTATTAGGATATGCAATTCACCAACAAATCGAGAATGAGCGCATGAAACAAATGCTTGCAGAGCGTCAATTCCCAGAAGAGTATACACAAAGCCTATTCAACGTTACAGAAACATCTTCAAACTTAGATGTAAACAGTCAATTTACAGCATTCCCTGTAGAAAACAAAGAATTATTCGGTCAAGGTTTAACTACAATTGTACCGATCGTTGGTGGCGGTGAGCGTCTAGGTACACTAGTGTTAGCGCGTCTTGGTCAAGAATTTTTAGATGATGATTTAATTCTTGCTGAATACAGCTCAACTGTAGTAGGTATGGAAATCTTACGCGAAAAAGCGGAAGAAATCGAAGAAGAAGCGCGTAGTAAAGCGGTCGTTCAAATGGCAATTAGCTCGTTATCATACAGTGAGTTAGAAGCAATTGAGCACATCTTCGAAGAATTAAATGGAACAGAAGGTTTACTTGTTGCAAGTAAAATTGCTGATCGTGTAGGAATTACTCGTTCTGTAATCGTAAACGCACTTCGTAAATTAGAAAGTGCAGGCGTTATTGAATCTCGTTCTTTAGGTATGAAAGGAACATACATTAAAGTATTAAACGACAAGTTTTTACATGAACTTGCTAAATTAAAAACAAACTAATTGTTAAGGGAAGCTCTCCTCATGTGAGGAGAGCTTTTTTATTTTCTAAAAGATTCATTGCGTTCTGATGGGGAAAAAGCCGTAGTTTTGCTTTATTAGGTACGGCTGCTTAAAGTAAAGGAAGAGTGGTAATACTGAAGTTAGAATTGAGAAATAGATGAGTAAAATCATAATTAAAAAGAAAGTTTTACATTGTTCGCATTTTCGACTTGATTGTAATATTTCATTATGATATAGTAAGCAGTGGTGTCAGTACAAAGTACACACGTTTACCGATTTAAGTGTTGGTGCTACGCTTGTAGTTTCGCTTAAAGATGAAGTAAACGGAGGATATCAAAAACCATTTAGGAGGAACTAAATTATGTCAGTAATTTCTATGAAGCAATTGCTTGAAGCTGGTGTTCATTTCGGACATCAAACTCGTCGTTGGAACCCAAAAATGAAACGTTACATTTTCACAGAGCGTAACGGTATCTACATCATCGACTTACAAAAAACTGTGAAAAAAGTTGAAGAAGCTTTCAACGTAATGCGTAACATCGCTGCTGAAGGTGGCGACATTTTATTCGTAGGTACAAAAAAACAAGCACAAGAAGCTATTAAAGAAGAAGCAACTCGTGCAGGTATGTACTTCGTTAACCAACGTTGGTTAGGTGGAACGTTAACAAACTTCCAAACAATCCAAAAGCGTATCAAGCGTCTTAAAGACATCGAAAGAATGCAAGAAGATGGTACATTCGATGTACTTCCTAAGAAAGAAGTTGTTCAACTTAAAAAAGAGTTAGAGCGTCTTGAAAAATTCTTAGGCGGTATTAAAGATATGAAAGGTCTTCCAAGTGCATTATTCGTAGTAGACCCTCGTAAAGAGCGTATCGCAGTTGCTGAAGCACGCAAATTACACATTCCAATCATCGGTATCGTTGATACAAACTGTGATCCAGACGAAATCGATCACGTAATTCCAGCAAACGATGATGCAATTCGTGCTGTAAAACTTCTTACATCTAAAATGGCAGACGCGATCCTTGAAGCAAAACAAGGTGAAGAAACTGTTACTGCGTAACAAATTTGAAAGGTGATAAGGGGTTCGGCCTTTTATCACCTTTTTTAAGGTATAAACACCTTTTCAAAAGGTATAAATACATATTTTAGGAGGATGAAAAATATGGCAATCACTGCACAAATGGTAAAAGAACTTCGTGAAAAAACTGGCGCGGGTATGATGGACTGCAAAAAAGCTTTAACAGAAACTAACGGCGACATGGAGAAAGCAATTGACTTCTTACGTGAAAAAGGTATTGCGAAAGCTGCTAAAAAAGCAGACCGCATCGCTGCTGAAGGTTTAACTTTCATCGAAACAAACGGTAACGAAGGTTTAATCTTAGAATTAAACTCTGAAACTGATTTCGTTGCGAAAAACGAAGGTTTCCAAACATTAATTAAAGAATTAGCTGCTCATTTATTAGCTAACAAACCTGCTAACATTGAAGAAGCTATGGCTCAAACAATTGCAAACGGCAAAACAGTAGAAGAGTACATCAACGAAGCAATCGCTAAAATTGGTGAAAAACTTACACTTCGTCGTTTCGAAATCGTATCAAAAACTGATGCAGATGCATTCGGTGCTTACCTACACATGGGTGGACGCATTGGTGTATTAACAGTTCTTGAAGGTTCTACAGATGAAGCGGCTGCTAAAGATGTAGCAATGCACATTGCAGCAGTTAACCCTAAATACATCGACCGCGATGCTGTAACAGCTGAAGAAGTTGAGCACGAGCGTCAAGTATTAACACAACAAGCTTTAAACGAAGGCAAGCCTGAAAAAATCGTTGCTAAGATGGTTGAAGGCCGTCTAGGTAAATTCTTTGAAGAGATTTGCTTACTTGACCAAGCATTCGTTAAAAACCCTGATATGAAAGTTCGTCAGTTCGTTGAGTCTAAAGGCGGAACATTAAAAGGATTCGTTCGCTACGCTGTTGGTGAAGGTATCGAAAAACGCGAAGACAACTTTGCTGAAGAAGTAATGAACCAAGTAAAAGGTAACAACTAATACAGATTAGGGAACACATTGTGTTCCCTTTTTTAAAATAAAGATGTAAGCAATTGGAGGTTCATTATGAGTAAACCGAAATATGATCGTGTCGTTTTAAAACTAAGCGGAGAAGCTTTAGCTGGTGAACAAGGATTTGGAATTAACCCAGCTGTTATTAAGTCAGTTGCAGAACAAGTGAAAGAAATTGCAGAACTTGATGTAGAGGTTGCTGTTGTTGTTGGCGGCGGTAACATTTGGCGTGGGAAAATTGGAAGTGAAATGGGCATGGACCGTGCAGGAGCGGACTACATGGGCATGTTAGCGACAGTTATGAACTCATTAGCTCTTCAAGATAGCTTGGAGAACATTGGAATTCAAACACGCGTTCAAACTTCTATTGAAATGCGTCAAGTGGCAGAACCTTACATTCGCCGCAAAGCAGTTCGTCACTTAGAGAAGAAGCGTGTTGTTATCTTTGCAGCGGGTACAGGTAACCCGTACTTCTCTACAGATACAACTGCAGCATTACGTGCAGCAGAAATCGAAGCTGATGTTATTTTAATGGCGAAAAACAATGTAGATGGCGTATATAATGCAGATCCATCTATTGACCCAGCAGCTACGAAATATGAAACACTTACTTACTTAGATGTATTAAAAGAAGGTTTAGGTGTAATGGATTCTACTGCTTCTTCTTTATGTATGGATAATGATATTCCATTAATTGTATTCTCGGTTATGGAAAAAGGTAATATTAAGCGTGCCGTTTTAGGCGAAAATATTGGAACAATTGTAAGGGGGAAATAAAAATGGGACAACAAGTATTAAAAGCTGCAAATGAAAAAATGGAAAAAGCAGTTGCTGCTTATTCTCGCGAATTAGCTTCAGTTCGTGCTGGTCGTGCAAGCGCGTCTGCATTAGATAAAGTACAAGTTGATTATTATGGTGCACCAACACCTGTTGTGCAATTAGCGAACATTACAGTTCCTGAAGCACGTTTGCTTGTTATTCAGCCGTATGATAAAACTTCTATCGGTGATATTGAAAAAGCAATTTTAAAAGCTGATTTAGGTCTAAATCCTTCTAACGACGGATCAGTAATTCGTATTGCATTCCCTGCATTAACAGAAGAACGTCGTAGAGACCTAGTAAAAACTGTTAAGAAATATGCTGAAGAAGCAAAAGTAGCAGTTCGTAACGTACGTCGTGATGCTAATGATGATCTTAAAAAGCTTGAAAAAGCTGGAGATATTACAGAAGACGACTTAAGAGGATATACAGAAGATATCCAAAAAGAAACAGATAAATATATTGCAAAAGTTGACGAAATCGCAAAAAACAAAGAAAAAGAAATCATGGAAGTGTAATAGCGATACCTTCGCAAATATGACCCTCTTCTTAAGGGGGTCTTTTTACACTTTTAGGCATACGTCTGCTTGTTGGAGGGTATGAATGATGTTTAAAAAGTTTCCTTTTTTTAAAGGTAAAAAGGTCACATCGTTTGATCATCTCATTGAAAAAGTGAAAAAGGGACATATCCCAGAGCACATTGCGATCATTATGGATGGTAATGGAAGATGGGCAAAGAGAAGAGCAATGCCCCGCATTGCCGGACATCATGAAGGAATGCAAGTAGTAAAAAAAATTACGAAATTTGCTAGTAAACTTGATGTGAAAGTGCTGACTCTTTATGCTTTTTCTACTGAGAATTGGAAAAGACCGAAAAAGGAAGTCGATTATTTAATGAAGCTTCCAGAAGAATTTTTAGGTGCATTTTTACCAGAATTAATTGAAGAAAATGTACAAGTTCGAGTAATTGGACAAAAAGATCGTCTTCCTACGCATACGCGCAGAGCGATGGAAAAAGCCATGGAAGATACAAAAGAGAACACGGGATTAATTCTCAATTTTGCGTTAAACTATGGAAGTCGCGATGAAATCGTTTCTGCTGTGCAACATATGATGAAAGATAGCGAAGAAGGGAAAGTTCGTTCAGAAGATGTAAATGAAGAAATGCTTTCTTCATACTTAATGACAAGCTCTTTACCTGACCCAGACTTGCTTATTCGTACAAGTGGGGAGCTACGTATTAGTAATTTCATGCTATGGCAAATTGCGTATTCGGAGCTTTGGTTTACAGATGTGTATTGGCCAGATTTTACCGAGGAACATTTGCTAAATGCGATTACAGACTTTCAACATAGAGGGCGCAGATTCGGAGGCGTGTAGAAAGAGAGGGTTTGGTAGTGAAACAGAGAATTATTACTGGAGTGATTGCTGCCGCGCTGTTCATTCCCATCGTAATTTACGGTGGCGTGCCTTTTACAGTTTTAGTGTATGCACTTGCTTCTATAGGATTATATGAATTAATTCGTATGAACAAGCTTACACTTATTTCGGTGCCAACAGTTTTAGCCGCATTATTATTGTGGAGTATTTTAGTTCCAAGTAATGCATCAGGAGTGTTCAATTGGATTGGATTAGATAAACTAGAAATCACATTTGTGATTGTTTTATTACTTTTATCATATACAGTCCTTTCAAAGAATACATTTACTTTTGACAATGCTTCTTTTTTACTTATGGCAACAACGTATGTTGCAATGGGATTCTTATATTTAAATGAAACGAGAATAGCGGGAATCCATTTTGTATTTTATGCGTTATTTGTCATTTGGGCAACTGATTCAGGTGCATATTTCATAGGGAAAGCAATCGGAAAAAGAAAATTGTGGCCAGAAATTAGTCCGAATAAAACGATAGAAGGTTCACTAGGCGGTATTGTTTGTGGGATTGTCGTTGCCTTTGTATACAATATGTTTTTCCAAGTTCAAGGGAACGTTGGGATGTTAATAATTGTTACAATTGCAATCTCCATTTTTGGACAACTTGGTGATTTAGTACAATCTGCTTTTAAACGCCATTACGGTGTGAAAGATTCAGGTACAATTTTACCTGGACATGGTGGAATCTTAGATCGAACAGATAGTTGGTTGTTCGTATTACCGATTTTACACTTCTTACATTTCATTTCATAATAAAACGAGGGGTTGGAGTCATGAAAAACATTAGTTTATTAGGGGCAAGCGGATCAATAGGGACGCAAACTTTAGATGTAGTACGCTCGCACCCAGACCAATTCCGTCTCGTTGCTTTTTCTGTAGGGAAAAATATTGACTACGCAGTAAAAGTTATTCAAGAATTTTCTCCTCAGCTTGTTTCTGTACAAAGAGAGGAAGATGTTGTAAGGTTACAATCAGTTTCTGGAAATACAAAAGTAGTATATGGTGACGAAGGACTATTAGAGGTAGCTCTTCACCCAAGTGCAGAAGTTGTAATAAATGCTGTTGTAGGTAGTGTAGGGTTGTTACCAACACTCCGTGCAATTGAGGCGAAAAAAACAATTGGAATTGCAAACAAAGAAACATTAGTAACTGCGGGACATATTGTAATGGAAGCTGCACGCAAACATAATGTGCCGTTACTTCCAGTAGATAGTGAGCATTCGGCTATTTTTCAATGTTTGAATGGAGAAAATGAAAAGCGAATTTCTCGCTTAATTATCACTGCTTCAGGTGGGAGTTTCCGCGATAAAACGAGAGATGAATTACATCATGTGACTGTGGAAGATGCGCTTCGTCATCCAAACTGGTCAATGGGTTCGAAAATTACAATTGATTCTGCTACAATGATGAATAAGGGGCTGGAAGTAATTGAAGCGCATTGGCTTTTCGGCATACCTTATGAGCAAATTGATGTTGTTTTACATAAAGAAAGCATTATTCATTCTATGGTTGAATTTGAAGATCGTAGTGTAATGGCACAGCTCGGCTCACCAGATATGCGTGTACCAATTCAATATGCACTTACATATCCAGATCGATTACCTCTCTCAGATACAAAACAGTTAAATTTATGGGAAATTGGAACACTGCATTTTGAACAAATGAATCAAGAGCGTTTCCGTTGCCTACGTTTTGCATATGAAGCTGGAAAGATGGGCGGGAGCATGCCAGCTGTTATGAATGCAGCAAATGAAGTAGCTGTAGCAGCCTTTCTACAAAAGAAAATTGGTTTCTTAACAGTAGAAGACCTCATTGAAAAAGCAATGCACCATCACAATGTCATTGCACGTCCGAGCTTAGAAGAAATTCAGGAAATTGATGCGGCCACAAGACGGTTTGTGATGGAACAAATTTAGCAAAGGTGGTTATGGAATTGAATACAGCGATTGCCTTTATATTAATTTTCGGTGCACTCGTATTTTTCCATGAGCTAGGGCATCTATATTTCGCAAAAAGAGCGGGTATTTTATGTCGCGAGTTTGCAATTGGTTTTGGACCAAAAATATTTTCATTTGAAAAGAATGAAACAGTTTATACAGTTCGGCTGCTACCTCTTGGAGGCTATGTTAGAATGGCTGGTGAGGATGCAGAAACGGTTGAATTAAAACCAGGAAAAAAAGTTGGACTCGTGTTAAATGAAAACGAAGAAGTTATGAAATTAGTTTTAGACGGGCGCGAAAAGTATCCGAATGTTCGCGTGATTGAAGTAGAGCAAGCTGATTTGGAACACAATCTCACAATTGCTGGTTACGAAGAATACGAGGAGGAATTGCAAACATTCCGTGTGAGTGAAAAAGCTCGTATTGTTTCAGCAGGAGAAGAAATACAAATCGCCCCGTTTAACAGACAATTTGGTTCTAAAACGCTAGGACAGCGAGCATTAACAATCTTTGCAGGTCCTGCTATGAACTTCATTCTTGCATTTGTTATTTTTGTTATCATTGGATTGGTACAAGGTATTCCTGTTGATAAGCCAATGGTTGGGAAAGTAATGAAGGATAGTGTTGCAGAACAAGCAGGATTGAAACAAGATGATACGATTCAAGCAATCGATGGGAAAGACACGAATACATGGAAAGATGTTGTCACGATTGTACGTGAACACCCAAATAAAGAAATTACGCTTCATGTAAAACGTGACAGCGAACAATTGAATGTAAAAGTAACGCCATCAGCTGATAAAGAGGGGAAAGAAGAGGTTGGTAGAATTGGTGTATACTCTCCTGTAGAGAAATCTATTTTTGGTTCTATTAAATCAGGTTTTGAGCAGACGTATACATGGACAAAATTAATTTTTGATTCCCTTGTAAAACTAGTGACGGGTCAGTTTTCTATTAATGATTTATCAGGTCCCGTAGGAATTTATAATTTAACAGACCAAGTAGTAGATTATGGCTTTATTCGTGTTCTTAGTTTGGCGGCTGTTTTAAGCATAAACCTTGGTCTATTCAACCTATTACCGGTTCCTGCTCTTGATGGAGGACGCTTGTTCTTCTTCTTAATTGAAGCTTTGCGTGGGAAACCAATTGATCGCCAAAAAGAAGGAATGGTTCATTTTATTGGCTTTGCGTTATTGATGTTACTTATGTTAGTTGTAACGTGGAATGACATTCGGAGATTTTTCTTGTAAAATAAAGTGAAACTTGTAGTAAGTATAAAATTCACGATGTTTTTTGTGAATAGTGAATGAAATGAATAAAACTCTTAGAGTCGTAATCCCTCACCTAATTTGAGGTGGGGGGTTTTACTGCGTATTAGAGTAAATTAAAGAGGTGCGAATAGATGAAACAAAGTATGGTATTTAGTCCTACATTACGTGAAGTACCAGCCGATGCTGAGATTAAAAGTCATCAATTGCTACTTCGTGCAGGATTCATGCGTCAAAATGCTTCTGGTATTTACAGCTTTTTACCACTGGGGCTAAAAGTATTGCATAAAGTGGAACGTATTGTTCGAGAAGAGATGGAACGAGCAGGAGCTGTAGAATTATTAATGCCAGCATTACAAGCAGCTGAATTGTGGCAAGAATCAGGTCGTTGGTATTCTTACGGTTCTGAGTTAATGCGTATGAAAGATCGTAATGATCGTGAGTTTGCACTAGGAGCAACGCATGAAGAAGTTATTACAGACCTTGTACGTGATGAAATTAAATCTTATAAAAAGCTACCGTTAACATTATATCAAATCCAAACAAAATTCCGTGACGAGCAAAGACCCCGTTTTGGTTTATTACGCGGAAGAGAATTTTTAATGAAAGATGCTTATTCTTTCCATGCGACACAAGAAAGTTTGGATGAAGTTTATAGTGGCCTATACCAAGCATATTCTAATATCTTCGCTCGCTGTGGATTGAATTTCCGTGCGGTTATTGCTGATTCTGGAGCAATGGGTGGTAAAGATACACATGAATTTATGGCATTATCTGATGTAGGAGAAGATACAATTGCGTATTCTGATACATCTGATTATGCAGCAAATATTGAAATGGCACCTGTTGTTGCTTCCTATGCAAAAAGCGATGAAGCAGAAAAAGCACTTGAAAAAGTAGCAACGCCAGATCAAAAAGCAATTGAAGAGGTTTCTGCATTCTTAAATATGGAAGCGTCAAATTGCATCAAATCTATGGTCTTTAAAGTCGATGAAAAGTTTGTTGTTGTACTTGTTCGCGGGGATCATGAAGTAAATGATGTAAAAGTGAAGAATGTCTATGGTGCTTCAGTTGTTGAACTTGCTTCACATGAAGAGGTAAAAGAACTGTTAAATTGCGAAGTTGGTTCTTTAGGACCAATTGGTGTAACAGGAGACATTGAAGTCATTGCTGACCATGCTGTAGCAGCAATTGTAAATGGTTGCTGTGGTGCAAATGAAGAAGGATTCCATTATATAAATGTAAATCCAGAGCGTGATTTCAAAGTGAGTCAATATACAGATTTACGTTTCATTCAAGAAGGAGATCAATCTCCAGATGGAAATGGGACAATCCGTTTTGCTCGTGGTATCGAAGTTGGACATGTGTTTAAATTAGGTACACGTTATAGCGAAGCAATGAATGCAACGTTCTTAGATGAGAATGGAAAAACGAAGCCACTTATCATGGGATGCTATGGTATCGGGGTATCTCGCACAGTTGCGGCAGTCGCTGAGCAATTTAACGATGAAAATGGTTTGGTTTGGCCAAAAGCTGTTGCACCATTCCATGTACATGTAATTCCAGTAAACATGAAGTCTGATGCACAGCGTGAAGTAGGTGAAACGATCTACAATTCATTACAAGAACAAGGTTATGAAGTATTGTTAGATGATCGTGCAGAGCGTGCAGGTGTTAAATTTGCTGATGCAGACTTATTTGGTCTTCCAGTTCGAGTAACAGTTGGTAAAAAAGCTGATGAAGGCATTGTTGAAGTAAAAGTGCGTGCTACAAATGAATCTGCAGAAGTAAAGGTAGAAGAACTTCATGCATACATTGCTAATATTTTGAAATAAGAAGAGGTACCTCCAGGTGAGGTACCTTCTATTTCTATGTAAAATAAAAAATAATCAGTTAAAAGGAAGAAATCTTTCTTTGCGGAACGTTTCAATTTATAATAGCAGATGGAAGGAGGTTGCTTATGTCATTAACAAACGAACAACAAGAGCGATTTCAAATTTTGCTCCAACAGCTGCAAATGCCTGAAGACCTTATCAATCAATATTTACAAGGTGGCGGTATTCAAAGGCTAGTTGTTGATAAAGCAAATAAGAGTTGGCATTTTGATTTACAAGTGCCACGTATTTTGCCAACAGAATTATATGAACTGTTAGAAACACAGCTCAAGCAGTCATTTTCACATATTGCAAAAACGTCATTTGCACTAGAAACAGAGAATAAACAATTTACAGAAGAAGAGGTCAAAGCATATTGGCCACTTTGTACAGATCGAATTACTTTTTCACCTATGTTTGCGTATTTAAAAAAGCAACTTCCGCATGTAAACGGAGTAAAGTTGTTACTTGATGTGAATAATGAGTTAGAATCTACTGCGCTAAAGAAAAATCTTGCGAAGTCGGTAGGGGATCAATATGAAGTTTTCGGATTTCCACGTTTTCAGCTTGAAACAAATATAAAGCAAAACGAAGAGGAAGTTCAAAAATTTCGTGAACAAACACAGCAAGAAGATCGTCAGCGTGTTATACAAGCTATGGAAGAAATGGCCAAGAAGCAAGCTGAAGAAAGTGATGTTGTACATGAAGGGCCGATTGTACTCGGTTACCTTATTAAGCCTGATGAAGAGATTACACCGCTACGCGAAATTCAAGATGAAGAAAGAAGAAAAACTGTTCAAGGTTATGTCTTCAATGTGGAAACAAAAGAGCTGCGTAGTGGACGTACGTTATTAACGTTAAAAATAACGGATTATACGGATTCTATTATGATTAAAATGTTCTCACGTGATAAAGAAGATATTCCGATGCTGCAATCCTTAAAAAAAGGAATGTGGGTAAAAGCGCGAGGTTCGGTCCAAAACGATACGTTTGTTCGTGACTTAGTAATGATTGCGAACGATATTAACGAAATAACAGGGCCTTCTCGTAAAGATAAAGCACCTGAAGGAGAAAAACGGGTAGAGCTTCATTTGCATACCCCAATGAGTCAAATGGATGCTGTTACATCGGTATCTAAGCTTGTTGCTCAAGCTGGAAAATGGGGACATGAGGCTATCGCTGTTACAGACCATGCTGTTGCACAGTCTTTCCCAGAAGCGTATTCCGCTGGTAAAAAAGCCGGTGTAAAAGTCATTTATGGTGTAGAAGCCAATTTAGTAAATGACGGTGTTCCTATTGCTTATAATGAGACTCATCGACTACTTGCAGATGAAACATACGTTGTTTTCGACGTTGAAACGACAGGGCTATCAGCTGTATATGATACGGTTATTGAATTAGCCGCTGTAAAAGTGAAAGGCGGCGAAATTATCGATCGCTTTGAATCTTTTGCAAATCCGCATCAACCATTATCAGCAACAATTATTGAATTAACAGGTATCACAGATGATATGTTGACGGATGCACCAGAAGTAGGAGAAGTATTTAAAAAGTTCGAATCATGGATGGGTGACCATACACTTGTTGCCCATAACGCAAGTTTTGATATGGGATTCTTAAATGTTGGGTTTAAGAAATGTGGCTTAGACAAGCCGAAAAATCCAGTTATTGATACATTGGAGTTAGCTAGATTTTTATTCCCAGAGATGAAGAATCATCGTTTAAATACGATGTGTAAAAAGCTTGATATTGAATTAACGCAACATCACCGTGCAATTTATGATACAGAGGCAACAGGTTATTTACTTGTGAAAATGTTAAAAGATGTCATTGAAAAAGGTTTTGAATATCACGATCAATTAAATGACAGCATGGGGCAAGGGGATGCGTATAAACGTGGACGTCCAAGTCATATGACACTACTTGCAACATCAGATGTTGGTTTAAAAAATTTATATAAGCTTGTTTCATATTCTCATTTGAATTACTTTTACCGCGTACCACGGGTACCACGTTCTTTATTAAAAAAATATCGCGAAGGTATATTAGTTGGTACTGCTTGTGATAAGGGTGAAGTATTTGAAGCGATGATGCAAAAGGCTCCTGAAGAGGTAGAAGAGATTGCGCAGTTCTATGATTACATTGAGGTTATGCCTCCGGAAGTGTTGCGTCATTTAGTAGAACGTGAACTCGTTCGAGATGAAGGACAGTTAAAAACAATTATTTCTAACTTAGTAAAATTAGGTGAAACGTTAGATAAACCTGTTGTTGCTACAGGGAATGTGCATTATCTAGATCCAGAAGATGCAATGTATCGCAAAATCTTAGTAAGTTCGCAGGGCGGGGCAAATCCATTAAATCGTCATTCATTACCGCCTGTATATTTCCGTACAACAAATGAAATGTTAGATTGCTTCTCATTCTTAGGAGAAGAGAAAGCAAAAGAAATTGTTGTGACGAATACACAAAAGGTCGCATCGTTAATTGGTGATGTTCATCCAGTAAAAGATGACCTATATACACCAAAAATTGAAGGTGCTGATGATGAAACGCGTGACATGAGTTATAAAATGGCACGCAGCATCTACGGTGAAGAATTGCCAGAAATCGTAGAAGCACGTTTGGAAAAAGAATTAAAAAGTATTATTGGGCATGGATTTGCCGTTATTTATTTAATTTCACATAAGCTTGTGAAAAAATCGCTGGTTGACGGCTACCTTGTAGGTTCACGTGGATCGGTAGGGTCATCATTCGTTGCGACGATGATGGAAATTACCGAAGTAAATCCATTGCCGCCACACTATGTATGTCCGAATTGTAAGCAATCAGAGTTCTTTAATGATGGTTCTGTAGGCTCTGGTTTTGACTTACCTGATAAAGAGTGTCCAACATGTAATATCCCGTATGTAAAAGATGGACATGATATTCCGTTCGAAACATTCCTTGGTTTTAAAGGGGATAAGGTTCCCGATATTGACTTGAACTTCTCCGGAGAGTACCAACCACGTGCCCATAACTATACGAAAGTACTGTTCGGTGAGGACTATGTATACCGTGCTGGAACAATCGGTACAGTTGCGGAGAAAACAGCTTATGGTTATGTAAAAGGGTATGCATCTGATCATAACTTAACCATTCGAAATGCAGAAATTGATCGTCTTGTTGCTGGTTGTACTGGTGTAAAACGCACAACAGGGCAGCATCCAGGCGGAATTATTGTTGTGCCCGATTACATGGATATTTTTGATTTTTCACCAATTCAATTCCCAGCCGATTCAGTAGGGGCAGAATGGAGAACGACACACTTTGACTTCCATTCTATTCATGATAATTTATTAAAACTGGATATTCTGGGACACGATGATCCGACCGTTATTCGTATGCTGCAAGATTTAAGTGGCGTGGATCCAAAAACAATACCAACAGATGATCCAGAAGTAATGAAGATTTTCTCTGGGCCAGAATCTTTAGGTGTAACAGAAGAACAAATTAATTGTAAAACCGGTACACTAGGTATACCGGAGTTTGGTACAAAATTCGTAAGGCAGATGTTAGAGGAAACAAAGCCAACAACATTCTCAGAACTTGTCCAAATTTCTGGACTATCCCATGGTACAGACGTATGGCTTGGTAATGCTAACGAACTCATTTATAACGGTACATGTACACTGAGTGAAGTTATCGGTTGTCGTGATGATATTATGGTCTATCTGATTTATCAAGGATTAGATCCATCCTTAGCATTTAAAATCATGGAATCGGTGCGTAAAGGTAAAGGTGTACCAGAAGAGTGGGAAGAGGAAATGCGTAATAACAATGTACCTAGTTGGTATATTGATTCTTGTAAAAAGATTAAGTACATGTTTCCTAAGGCCCATGCGGCTGCTTATGTACTTATGGCTGTACGTATCGCTTACTTCAAAGTACACTTTGCACTCTTGTTCTACGCAGCATATTTTACAGTACGTGCAGATGATTTTGATGTAGATGCGATGGTCAAAGGCTCGGCATCAATCCGTGCAAGAATTGATGAAATTGCGCAAAAAGGATTGGATGCAGCGCCGAAAGAGAAAAGTTTACTAACAGTGTTAGAAATGACACTTGAAATGTGTGAACGTGGTTATTCATTCCAAAAGGTTGATTTATATCGTTCACATGCAACTGACTTTATTATTGATGGAGATACGTTAATTCCTCCATTTAATGCGATACCTGGTCTTGGTACAAATGCGGCCTTAAGTATTGTGGAAGCACGTGGAAATGGTGAGTTTTTATCAAAAGAAGATTTGCAACAACGTAGTAAGCTTTCTAGAACAATCATTGAGTATTTAGATAGCCAAGGTTGTTTAGGAGATCTACCGGATAAAAACCAATTATCACTGTTCTAACAGGCAGGAAAAATCTTTGCAAATCGTTATTTGCTATGGTATACTATTAACCGAGATAACCATGTCATGTATATTTTGCGAAAAGAAGAGTGGGGAAACCCACTCTTTCGTGTTACTATCTATGTTTTATCTATGGATGTAGGTGAGACATTTCTGTCGTATATACATATTTTGTTACAAGTTTTACTTCTTAAATTTGGTAATACTAAGACAGATATTCCCTGCTTAATGGCAGGGGCTTTTGTTAGCTAACAAGAAAGAATAAGATAGACCGTTTTAAATAGGGCGGATTTTTTCTTTCAAATGGTACATGGCGGCAGAAAGGAGGCTGTTTATGGATAAGAAAGTCACAGAAGTTGTTGAAGCACTTGCGCAGCCGATTGTTGAAGAGTTAAATCTTGAACTTGTAGATGTAGAATATGTGAAAGAAGGAAAAGACTGGTTCCTACGCGTATCCATCGATTCAGAGACAGGAGTAGACATTGAAGAATGCGGAGCGGTAAGTGAACGTTTAAGCGAAGCTTTAGATAAAGAGGATCCAATTCCTCATCTTTACTTTTTGGATGTATCATCTCCTGGAGCGGAACGCCCATTAAAGAAAGAAAAAGACTTCCAGCAAGCGGTAGGAAAGCAAGTGGCAATTAAAACATATGAGCCGATCGATGGTGAAAAGATGTTTGAAGGAAAGCTACTATCCTACGATGGTACAACAATTACACTACTATTAACAATTAAAACACGTAAAAAAGAAATTCAAATTCCAATGGACAAAGTTGCGAATGCGCGACTTGCTGTTACGTTTTAGTAAGAAGGGGGATCTTCATGAGCACTGAGTTGTTAGATGCTTTGCTCGTATTAGAATCAGAAAAAGGTATTAGCAAAGATATTATTATTGATGCGATTGAAGCAGCTTTAATCTCTGCTTATAAACGCAATTTTAACCAAGCACAAAACGTTCGTGTTAGCTTTAATCCAGAAGTGGGAACAATTCAAGTTTTAGCACGTAAAGACGTTGTTGATAATGTGTTTGACCCACGTCTTGAAATTTCTGTAGAAGAAGCAAGACAAATCAATCCGAACTATCAAGATGGCGATGTATTAGAAATTGAAGTAACGCCAAAAGATTTTGGTCGTATTGCAGCACAAACTGCAAAACAAGTTGTAACACAACGTGTGCGTGAAGCGGAACGCGGTGTTATTTATTCAGAATTTAGTGATCGTGAAGAAGACATCATGGTTGGTATTGTACAACGTCAAGATGCTCGTTTTATTTATGTAAGCTTAGGAAAAGTAGAAGCACTACTACCAGTAAGTGAGCAAATGCCTAACGAACAATATAAACCACATGATCGCATTCGCGTGTTCATCACAAAAGTAGAAAAAACGACAAAAGGACCACAAATTTATGTATCACGTACACATCCAGGTCTTTTAAAACGTTTATTTGAAATTGAAGTGCCGGAAATTTACGATGGAACTGTAGAAATTCGTTCGGTAGCACGTGAAGCAGGCGACCGCTCTAAAATTTCTGTATATGCAGAGAATATCGATGTTGATCCAGTAGGTTCTTGCGTAGGTCCAAAAGGTCAACGTGTACAACGCATCGTAGATGAACTAAAAGGTGAAAAGATTGATATTGTTCGCTGGTCGAATGATCCAATTGAATATGTAGCAAATGCTTTAAGCCCATCACAAGTTGTAAAAGTACTTGTGAATGAAGAGGAAAAAGCAACAACTGTTGTTGTTCCAGACCATCAGCTTTCATTAGCAATTGGTAAACGTGGACAAAACGCACGTCTTGCAGCAAAATTAACAGGCTGGAAAATTGATATTAAGAGCGAGTCTGATGCGAAGCAACTTGGCATTGTAACAGAAGAAGACAACATGATCGCATTCGATTCAGTTGAAGATGAAATCGAATAGAGGTGATGAGTATGAGCAATCGAAAAGTTCCGTTACGAAAATGTATTGCAACGCAAGAAATGAAATCAAAACGCGAGCTCGTTCGCATTGTTCGTTCCAAAGAGGGCGAAGTGTCTATTGATTTAACTGGAAAGCAATCAGGACGTGGTGCATATTTGTCAAAAGACAAGGAATGCATCATCCAAGCGCAAAAGAAAAATATTTTGGAACATCATCTAAAAGCGAAGGTCGACAGTTCTCTTTATGAAGAGCTCCTTGAGCTTGTTGAGAAGGAGTCGAAATAAGTGTCCGATTGGAAATCGTTTTTAGGACTAGCAAACCGTGCTCGAAAAATAATTTCGGGTGAAGAACTCGTTTTAAAAGAGGTACGAAGTGGCAAAGCAAAGCTTGTATTGCTTTCTGAAGATGCGTCAGCGAACACAACAAAACGTATTACTGATAAAACAACGTACTACAACGTACCAATGAAAAAAGTCGAAAATCGACAACAATTAGGGCATGCGATTGGGAGAGATGAGCGAGTCGTTGTAGCCGTGTTAGATGAGGGCTTTGCGAAAAAGCTGCGTAGCATGCTCGATACAACTTACCGGGGGTGAAGGTATGAGTAAAATTCGAGTGTATGAATATGCGAAGAAACACAATGTCTCAAGTAAAGATATTATTACAAAACTAAAAGAAATGAATATTGAGGTCTCCAATCATATGACAATGTTAGACGATGAAGTAGTAAATAATTTAGATAATCAATATAATACTGGAGCAGAAAAACCTTCTGTTGCAGATGAGTTTGAAGTAGAAGAAAAAGTTGTTCGCAGCAAAAAGAACAGCAATAAGAAGAAGAAAAAAGGCAAAGGAAATGAAGACAAACGTCAAGAAAACTTTGCTGGAAGACAACCAACACAAACAGTAGAGACACCGGATAAAGTTACTTTCACCGGTTCTCTTACAGTAAGTGAACTTGCAAAAAAACTAGGAAAAGAGCCATCTGAACTTATTAAAAAGCTCTTTATGCTAGGTATTATGGCGACAATTAACCAAGATTTAGATAAAGATACAATTGAGCTAATTGCTAGTGATTACGGTATTGAAGTAGAAGAAGAAGTGATTGTTAGCGAAACAGAATTTGAAACTTTCATGGACGAGCAAGACGATGAAGAAAACTTAAAAGAACGTCCTGCGGTTGTTACAATTATGGGACACGTTGACCATGGTAAAACAACACTGCTTGATTCTATTCGTAATTCAAAAGTAACTGCTGGCGAAGCTGGTGGAATTACACAGCATATTGGTGCATACCAAGTTGAAGTAAATGACAAAAAAATTACGTTCTTAGATACACCAGGTCACGCAGCGTTTACAACAATGCGCGCACGTGGTGCACAAGTAACAGATATTACAATTCTTGTTGTTGCAGCTGATGACGGTGTTATGCCACAAACAGTTGAAGCAATTAACCATGCGAAAGCAGCTGGAGTACCAATTATCGTTGCTGTGAATAAGATGGATAAACCATCAGCAAATCCAGACCGCGTAATGCAAGAGTTAACAGAGTACGAATTAGTTCCAGAAGCTTGGGGCGGAGATACAATTTTCGTACCAATTTCTGCAATTCAAGGCGAAGGAATTGACAACCTGTTAGAAATGATTCTTCTTGTAAGTGAAGTAGAAGAATATAAGGCAAATCCAAATCGCTATGCAGCTGGTACTGTAATCGAAGCACAGCTTGATAAAGGTAAAGGAACAATCGCAACATTACTTGTGCAAAACGGTACACTTCGAGTAGGAGATCCAATTGTTGTTGGTACATCATTCGGACGTGTTCGTGCGATGGTAAATGATATTGGTCGTCGTGTGAAAGTTGCTGGTCCGTCTACTCCTGTTGAAATTACAGGTCTAAATGAAGTACCACAAGCAGGCGATCGCTTTATGGCATTTGCTGACGAGAAGAAAGCACGCCAAATCGGTGAATCACGTGCACAACAAGCATTGCTTGCACAACGTGGTGAAAAATCTAAATTAAGCCTTGAAGATTTATTCCAACAAATTCAAGAAGGCGAAATGAAAGAAATTAACTTAATTGTGAAAGCGGACGTACAAGGTTCTGTAGAAGCAATGGCAGCATCACTTCGCAAAATTGATGTTGAAGGCGTAAAAATAAAAATCATTCACACAGGCGTAGGTGCAATTACAGAATCTGATATTATTTTAGCTTCTGCATCAAATGCAATCGTGATTGGATTTAACGTACGTCCTGATGTAAACGCGAAACGTACAGCTGAATTAGAAAATGTTGATATTCGCTTACACCGCATTATTTACAAAGTAATCGAAGAAATTGAAGCAGCAATGCAAGGTATGCTGGATCCTGAATTCGAAGAAAAAGTAATTGGTCAAGCAGAAGTTCGTCAAACATTCAAAGTTACTAAAGTTGGAACAATTGCAGGCTGTTATGTAACTGATGGTAAAATCACACGTGATAGCGGCGTACGTATCATTCGTGATGGCGTAGTTATTTTCGAAGGACAGCTTGATACGTTAAAACGTTTCAAAGATGACGTAAAAGAAGTTGCACAAAACTATGAGTGTGGTATCACAATTGAAAGATATAATGATCTTAAAGAAGGGGACATCATTGAGGCGTACATTATGGAAGAAGTGAAGCGATGATTATCGCTTCACTCTCATTTGAGTGTATGATTTATGATGTGCATTCTTTAAAAGAGAAACGAGCAATTTTACAGCGTATTTTAACTCGTGTGAAACAAAGGTACAATGTATCTGTTTCAGAAGTTGGACACCAGGATGTATGGCAACGTACAGAAATTGCAATCGTTTCCGTATCCTCAAATCGTGTTGTCTGCGAAAAAGAAATGAATCGTGTACTTGCGTATGTTGACTCGTTTCCTGAGATTGAACGTACGATAACACAATTGGAATGGTATTGAATGAGGTGATTAGTTATGAAGCTACGTGCAAATCGCGTGGGCGAGCAAATGAAAAAAGAACTAGGCGAAATTATCAGTCGCAAAATTAAAGATCCACGTATTGGTTTTGTGACGGTAACAGATGTGCAAGTAAGTGGGGATTTACAGATTGCCAAAGTATATATTTCTGTTTTAGGAGACGAACAACAGAAAGAAAATACATTAAAAGGCTTAGCGAAGGCAAAAGGATTTATTCGTGCTGAAATTGGGCAGCGTATTCGTCTTCGTAAAACACCTGAAATTACCTTTGAATTTGATGAGTCTATCGCTTATGGACATAGAATTGATACGCTTTTACATGAAATTAATAAAGACGGTAAACGTGAAGAATAATGGATAGACATTTGTCTATCCATTTTTTCAATGGAAAGTAAGTTTTGCATACAAGTGCATGTTCAAAAAGGAGGATAAAGAGAGTCCACCATTTTGAGGAACAGAAGCTAGGGGGGCCTACATCAGTACCGGACTGGCGACGCAGGCGAAGAAATGGGATAGCTACCTTTACCGGATTTTTTGAACATCATCTACAAAAGTATAACGATGAGGTGAACATATGGAAGGTGTATTATTATTACATAAACCAAAAGGAATGACATCACACGATTGTGTATTTAAGTTAAGAAAGATATTGCGTGAAAAGCGAATTGGCCATACAGGGACATTAGACCCAGATGTAACAGGAGTATTACCAATTTGTGTAGGGCGCGCTACAAAGATTGCGCAATTTTTAACAAGTGAAACAAAAACATATGAAGGTGAAGTTACACTAGGATTTTCGACAACGACTGAAGATGCTTCTGGTGAAGTAGTGGAAAAACAGGATGTAAATCGTGTAATTACACGTGCGGAAGTGGAAACTGTATTAGCGGAACTAACGGGTACAATTGAGCAAGTACCTCCTATGTATTCAGCTGTAAAAGTAAACGGAAAGAAACTATACGAATACGCAAGAGCGGGGCAAGAAGTTGAACGTCCAGTTCGTGTAATAACAATTCATGAATTTGTGTTACTTGATGATCGTGAGGTATTTGAAGGGAAGAATATTTCATTTCGCTTCCGCGTTACATGTAGCAAAGGAACGTATGTGAGAACATTAGCGGTTATGATTGGAGAAAAGTTAGGATTCCCAGCACATATGTCACATCTTGTGAGAACAGCTTCAGGAGAATTTTTGTTAGAAGATTGCATATCATTTGAAGAAATTGAAGAAAACATGCAAAATGGAACAGTAGAGTCTATTTTTATCTCAATCGATGAAGCGTTAAGTAAATTTCCAAAAATGGTTGTAGATGAAAAACAAGCGGAAAAAATAAAAAATGGTATGTTTTTAAAGAATGAACTGCAAGTGACAGCGCCGTTTATTACAGTATTTGATAAAAATGAACGTTGCTTAGCAATTTACGAACATCATCCAAAACGCCCTGGCATGTTAAAGCCAATGAAAGTACTTGTGAATAATCAGGAACTAAAGCTATAATGAATTATTGGAAGGATTATTACAGAAAAAGGTGAATTCAAGCGTGAAACTCATTCATTTAACTCATCCACATGAACAAAATAAAATAGAATTACCACCTACTGTAATGGCATTAGGATTTTTTGATGGCATTCATTTAGGGCATCAACGTGTGATTCGCACAGCAAAAAAAATAGCGGATGAAAGAGGATGTAAAAGTGCTGTCATAACGTTTCATCCACATCCATCTGTTGTCTTAGGGAAAAAGGAAGCGCATGTGGAGTATATTACACCGCTACGTATTAAAGAAAAAGTAATTGCAAGCCTAGGGATTGATATGTTATATGTGGTGAAATTCGATGAATCATTTGCTGGATTGTTACCACAACAGTTTGTAGATGAATATATTATTGGGCTAAATGTAAAGCATGTAGTAGCAGGATTTGATTATTCATATGGACGTTTAGGAAAAGGGACGATGGAGACTTTACCATTTCATGCAAGAGGGGAGTTTACACAGACCGTGATTGAAAAAGTTGAATTTCAAGAAGAAAAAGTAAGTTCCACAGCATTACGAAAATTGATTCGAAATGGAGAAATGGAACAAATCCCATCTATTTTAGGTAGAGCTTATACAGTAGAAGGAATGGTTGTTCACGGAGATAAACGGGGACGTCAAATTGGTTTTCCAACAGCTAATGTAGCTTTAAGTGAGGAGTATCTTCTGCCGCCTGTTGGTGTGTATGCAGTAAGATTAAAAGTTCATGGTGAGTGGCATGATGGTGTATGTAATATCGGTTATAAACCAACTTTTAAAGATGATGAGCGTAATCTGTCTATTGAAGTACATCTATTCCATTTTAATGAGGATATATATGATCAGGTTGTTACTGTTGAATGGCACATGCGTATTCGAGAAGAGAAAAAGTTTAATGGCATCGATGAGTTAGTTGCTCAAATTGCCAAAGATAAAAAAACAGCACAAGAATATTTTAGCACAACAAAGAATATACTTGCTTTTTCCAATGAAAAGTAGTATTCTATGTTATGTACTTTATGACAACCATTGCTTGGCATTGCGACTCACCGACGCTTGCTAGGTAATTGGGGGTTTAATTATTAGGAGGTGAAATAGGATGGCTTTAACACAAGAGCGTAAAAATGAAATCATTGCACAATTTAGAACTCATGAGACTGATACAGGTTCTCCAGAGGTTCAAATTGCTGTCCTAACGGAGCAAATTAACACTCTAAACGAGCACTTACGTACTCACAAGAAAGATCATCATTCACGTCGTGGTCTATTAAAGATGGTTGGTAAACGTCGTAACTTACTTACTTACCTTCGTAATAGCGATATCACACGTTACCGTGAATTAATCACAAAGCTTGGCTTACGTCGATAGTCAAAGAAGCGGGAATATTCCCGCTTTTTTGTTAGGTAAAAATATATCTTTTACTCTTAATAGCTTACTTAAATTTCGGTAATACTAGAGGAAGAATATTGTGATATATTATCCATTTACATAGAAGAATTGAATATTTTAAATTGAGAGGGGTACTTAAATGAGTCAAGAAAAGCAAGTCTTCTCGATAGATTTAGCTGGTCGTCAGCTAACAATTGAAACAGGCCAGCTTGCAAAACAAGCAAACGGGGCAGTATTAGTAAGATATGGCGACACAGCGGTTCTATCTACAGCAACTGCATCAAAAGAGCCAAAAAATGTAGATTTCTTCCCACTTACAGTAAACTATGAAGAACGTTTATATGCAGTCGGAAAAATCCCAGGCGGTTTTATTAAACGTGAAGGTCGTCCAAGTGAAAAAGCAATTTTAGCAAGTCGCTTAATTGACCGACCAATTCGTCCACTTTTCGCAGATGGCTTCCGTAATGAAGTGCAAGTTGTCAGCATCGTTATGAGTGTTGACCAAGATTGTTCTTCTGAGATGGCAGCTATGCTTGGTTCTTCATTAGCGTTATCGATTTCAGATGTTCCATTTGAAGGACCAATCGCTGGTGCAACAGTTGGTCGCATCGACGGCGAATTCATTATTAACCCAACGGTAGAACAACAAGAAAAAAGTGATATTCACCTTGTTGTAGCTGGGACAAAAGATGCAATTAACATGGTAGAAGCAGGGGCTGATCAAGTACCTGAAGAAATAATGTTAGAAGCGATTATGTTCGGTCATGATGAGATTAAACGTTTAGTTGCTTTCCAAGAAGAGATTGTACAAGCAGTTGGTAAAGAAAAAACAGAAGTGAAATTATATGAAGTAGATGCTACAATCAATCAAGATGTACGCGAAATGGCAGAGAAAGATATGCATGCTGCGATTCAAGTACATGAAAAACATGCACGTGAAGATGCAATTAACGAAGTGAAAAAGCGTGTGATTGAGCACTATGAAGCAAATGAAGCTGATGGAGAAACATTAGGACAAGTAAATGAGATTTTATATAAAATTGTAAAAGAAGAAGTACGTCGTCTTATTACAGTTGAAAAAATCCGCCCGGATGGACGTAAAGGTGATGAAATCCGTCCTTTAGCATCAGAGGTAGGTATTTTATCTCGTACGCACGGTTCTGGTTTATTTACACGTGGACAAACACAAGCGCTTAGTATTTGTACGTTAGGTGCATTAGGCGATGTGCAAATTTTAGACGGTCTTGGTGTAGAGGAATCAAAACGTTTTATGCATCACTATAACTTCCCATCCTTTAGTGTTGGAGAAACAAGACCAATGCGTGGACCTGGTCGTCGTGAAATCGGTCATGGTGCATTAGGTGAACGTGCGCTTGAACCAGTTATTCCATCTGAGCAAGACTTCCCGTATACAGTTCGTCTTGTATCAGAAGTATTAGAATCAAATGGTTCTACTTCACAGGCAAGTATTTGTGGAAGTACGTTAGCTATGATGGATGCAGGTGTTCCACTTAAAGCACCAGTTGCTGGTATTGCAATGGGACTTGTGAAGTCTGGTGAGCACTACACAATTTTAACTGATATCCAAGGTATGGAAGATCACTTAGGTGATATGGACTTTAAAGTAGCAGGTACAGCTCAAGGTGTAACAGCGCTACAAATGGATATTAAAATTGCTGGTTTATCTCGTGAAATTTTAGAGGAAGCATTACAACAAGCGAAAGTTGGCCGCATGCACATTCTAGATCATATGCTATCTGCTATTGCCGAGCCTCGTAAAGAGTTATCTGCGTATGCTCCGAAAATTATTACAATGACAATTAATCCGGACAAAATCCGTGATGTTATTGGACCGAGCGGTAAGCAAATTAACAAAATTATTGAAGAAACTGGCGTGAAAATTGATATTGAGCAAGATGGTACAGTCTTTATTTCTTCTATTGATCAAGAGATGAATGAAAAGGCGAAGAAAATCATCGAAGATATTGTTCGTGAAGTACAAGTAGGCGAAATTTACTTAGGAAAAGTAAAACGCGTTGAAAAATTCGGTGCTTTCGTTGGATTATTTAGTGGTAAAGATGGACTTGTTCATATTTCTGAGCTTGCACTTGAACGTGTAGGTAAAGTAGAAGACGTTGTGAAAATCGGTGACGAGATTTCAGTAAAAGTTATCGAGATTGACAAACAAGGCCGTGTAAACTTGTCTAGAAAAGTATTGCTAAAAGAAGAGCAAGAAAAAGAAGCGGCAAAAGAAGAAGCTTCAAAACAAGAAAATATACAAGAACAGAAGTAAGTAAAAAAGCCAGGGTTCCTGGCTTTTTTTGTTAAATAAAAATACATTCGATGCATAGATTTTTATTAGTGAAAAGGTATAGTTTTCATAATAACGCTCAAATTAACAAGGATAAGAAGAAAATGGATTTTTCTTATGTGTATAGTTAATGGGAGGGTTTATATGAGAATTCGTATATTTGTATTCATATCTATATTCTTTCTTTGTATGGGTTTATGCTCATATTCAGCGCTAGCAAATGATGATCTTTATGAAGAAATTCAGAAACAAGCGAAGCAATATTCAATTGCACCGCAAAATGCGATAATTGATAAGATTTGGAAAGCGACGCCAGGGTATAATGGTAAAGAGGTTGATATTGAAGCGTCATATAATAACATGAAGAAAATAGGGAGGTTTGATGAGAAGCAACTTGTATATCGGGAAGTTTCACCAAGCACGCATTTAGAAGATTTATCGTATTCTCCCATTTATCGTGGGCATCCACATAAAAAAATGGTAGGATTAACGATAAATGTGGCGTGGGGAAATGAGTATCTTCCGCGTATATTAGAAACATTGAAAAAGCATGATGTAAAGGCAACGTTCTTTTTGGAAGGACGCTGGGTAAAAGAAAATTTAAGATTTGCAAAAATGATTGTAGATGCAAAGCAAGAAGTAGGAAATCATTCTTATACGCATCCGGATATGAAAACGCTGTCTAGAAATCAAATACAAGAACAATTACAAAAAACGAATCAAATTATTGAGGCAGCTACAAGTCAAAAAGTACGATGGTTTGCACCACCAAGTGGAAGTTTCCGCGATGAAGTTGTAGAAGTGGCGGGCGGATTGAAGATGGGGACTATTATGTGGACAGTTGATACAATTGATTGGAAACGTCCAGAGCCTGAAGTGCTTCTTCAGCGTGTGATGCGGAAAGTACACCCAGGTGCAATTGTATTAATGCATCCGACACCTCCAACAGCTGAGGCGTTAGATACGATGATTTCACAGTTGAAAAAACAAGGGTATAAAGTAGGGAATATTACAGAATTATTAGATGAAAAACGCATTGATTAAATACATTTACATGACATTCATGTTCAAACTTGTTATCATTAAATAATAGCAATTATTTAGAGAAACTGGCATTAGGAGGAAAGTTTTTGATTAAAAAATATACTTGTAAAAATGGTGTAAGAATCGTTATGGAGAATATACCAACTGTTCGTTCTGTTGCAATTGGCATATGGATTCATGCAGGTTCAAGAAATGAAAATGAAAAAAACAATGGAGTTTCGCACTTTTTAGAGCACATGTTTTTTAAGGGGACAGAGACGCGTAGTGCGAGAGAAATTGCAGAGTCATTTGATAGCATTGGTGGTCAAGTGAATGCATTTACTTCAAAAGAATACACGTGCTATTATGCAAAGGTACTTGATGAGCATGCAAAATATGCACTAGATGTGTTAGCTGACATGTTCTTCAATTCCACATTTGATGAAGAAGAATTGAAAAAAGAGAAGAACGTTGTATTTGAAGAAATTAAAATGTATGAGGATACGCCAGATGATATTGTGCATGACATGTTAACGAAAGCGACATATGAAACGCATCCACTTGGATACCCAATTTTAGGTACAGAAGAAACGCTTGAAACATTTACAGGGGATACATTACGTCAATATATAAAAGATCATTATACACCTGAAAATGTTGTAGTTTCGATTGCTGGAAATATTGATGAAACATTTGTTCAAACAGTGGAACAATATTTTGGCAACTACGAGGGAACAACAAATCGTGAACAAGTACATAGTCCGATTTTTCATTTTAATAAAGTGGCCCGTAAAAAGGAAACAGAGCAAGCTCATTTATGTTTAGGATTCCAAGGATTACAAATGGGACATGAAGATATTTATAACTTAATTGTATTAAATAATGTATTAGGTGGCAGTATGAGTAGCCGCTTATTCCAAGAAGTACGTGAGCAACGAGGATTAGCATATTCAGTGTTCTCTTATCATTCTTCATATGAAGATACAGGAATGTTAACACTTTACGGTGGTACAGGAAGCCAACAATTAGATACTTTATATGATACAATGCAAGAAACGTTAGAGACATTGAAAAATACAGGTATTACAGAGAAAGAACTTGTTAATAGTAAAGAGCAGCTTAAAGGAAATCTGATGTTAAGTTTAGAAAGTACGAATAGCCGTATGAGTCGCAATGGAAAAAATGAATTGCTCCTTAGAAAACATCGTTCGCTTGATGAAATTATTGAGAGTGTGAACAAGGTTACCAAAACAGATGTGGATCAATTGATTCGCAGTATATTTACAAATGAATTTTCCGCAGCGCTAATTAGTCCGAATGGAGAGCTTCCAAAAGGAATGAAATAAGATGAAATAACCGTATCTCGTACGAGGAGATACGGTTATTTTTATGTACTAAGCTTTTTATAAGTATAACAGATTTTGAATGCTAGGGAGAGGAGTTCATTTTCTTGGTATTTTTTAGAGACGTGTAGAATACGTACTTATTATAGGCTAGGATTTGAGGATGTTGTATGGAAGATGTTCGTAAAGGGGAGAATCATATGCGTTTAAGTGAATTAAGTGGAAAAGAGATTGTGGACTTGGAGCGTGCGGAAAAAATGGGAGTTTTAGGTCATGCTGATTTAGAAATAAACGAGAAGGATGGGAAAATTCAAGCTCTCATTATACCGGTAGGAAAATGGGGTGGGTTTAAAAGGGAGCAGCAAGAAGTTCGTGTAGAATGGAACCGTATTAAAAAGGTCGGTCATGATATGATTATTTTTGACCTTGCAAGCCGCCCAAGCTCACAGTAAAAGATAACCATTTTGGTTGTCTTTTTTTTATTCCACTATTCACAGGCAAGTAATACTCCTACCTCAAGATTCAGTAAAACAAAGAAGATAGGTTGGAAGATAAACTGTCGGTAAAGGTCCAAGTGATGAAGCCTAATAATAGGTGGGAGATGTCGTTGATTATAGTTTCGCTTTATTGGAACAGGTGTAGCACGTTCAAATGAAAATGGAGTGAGGGAGTAGTAGTTAAGTAATGAGGAAGAGTGTAACTCTAATGGAAGTTTTATCTTATAGAATTTCACATATTTAGAAATATTGAATGCTTTTTGCTTTTCAATCACCTCTAACTCGTACGGTACATATTATGTGGAGGAAAAAGAAAAAGTAGGCACTTTTCTTATAAATGAAAGAAAAAGAAGGTGAAGTAGGGAATGTTGACTGAGATGCACATTGCTGTCATAGGAGGAGATGCAAGGCAGCTAGAAGTGATTCGTAAGTTGGTTGAACTTGATGCAAAACTTTCATTAGTAGGATTTGATCAATTGGATCATGGTTTTACAGGGGCAGCAAAAGAGAGTATGCAAGATCTAGATTTCACTTCTTTAGATGCAATTATTTTGCCGGTAGCAGGAACAAATGCAAAAGGAGAAGTAGATACTATTTTTTCAAATGAAAAAGTTGCGCTTACGAAAGAACAGATTGAAAAAACATCAGCAAACTTTACTATATATTCAGGAATTGGTACACCGTATTTAGAAAGTATTACATCTACAACAAATCGAAAACTTGTGAAACTATTCGATCGTGATGATGTGGCGATCTATAATTCTATTCCAACGGTAGAAGGAACATTAATGATGGTTATTCAACATACAGATTATACAATTCACGGTTCGAATGTAATGGTTTTAGGATTTGGTAGAACTGGAATGAGTGTAGCGAGAGCTTTTCAATCACTAGGAGCTCATGTCAAAGTAGGAGCACGACGTTCAGAACATATCGCTCGTATTTCGGAAATGATGTTTTCTCCTTTTTATATGCAGGATATTGAGAAAGAAGTAAGTGATGTTGATATTGTCATTAATACGATTCCGCACCTCGTTGTAACGGCAAGGGCTATTTCTAGGATGCCAGCTCATACGTTGATTATTGACTTGGCTTCTAAGCCTGGTGGTACGGATTTTCGTTATGCAGAGAAACGAGGGATTAAAGCCTTGTTAGCACCCGGTCTTCCAGGAATTGTTGCACCAAAAACAGCAGGGCAAATTTTAGCGAATGTTCTTTCTCAGTTATTAACGGCAGATATGATGGCAAAGGAGGAGAATGGAAAATGAGTTTAAAAGGAAAACGAATTGGGTTTGGATTTACAGGATCACATTGTACGTATGCGGAAGTTATGCCGCATGTAGAGAAACTAATTGTAGAAGGAGCAGAAGTGCTGCCGGTTGTTTCATATACTGTACAAACAACAAATACTAGATTTGGTGAAGGAGCAGAGTGGATTGAAAGGATTGAAGAGATAACAGGAAATAAGGTTATTAATTCTATTGTAGGCGCAGAACCACTCGGTCCTAAAATTCCATTAGACTGCATGGTGATTGCTCCATTAACAGGGAATTCAATGAGTAAATTTGCCAATGCAATGACAGATTCTCCTGTATTAATGGCAGCAAAGGCGACGCTTCGGAATGGAAAACCAGTTGTGTTAGCTGTTTCAACAAATGATGCTCTTGGCCTTAATGGTGTAAACCTAATTACACCAACAAGGTGGCGACAAAAAACAAACGCTTATTTGTCGCCATCTTGAGGGAGCTTAGGGTAAAGCACAAGTTTAAAATCGTCGAGTCTTTGCCATTTTTCTTTCGTATAAACAGCCTTTTCTAAAACTGACTTTAGGAGGCTGTTCTTTTTTTGTGGATCATCTGTCTTGAAATATAGATCTAACACATGCTCGACTTGAGGAATTGTATCTTTCTTCACTTTTTCCTTTGTTATTTCTGTTTTAATTTCTTTTCTGAGGTTTTCCATCGTTTCAGTAATTTCATTAATACGATCGGAAACAACATTAGAACGTTCTAAAAACATATCAACAGTATAAACACCACGCTCTAATAAATCGTGTAAATTATTTTTTTGTTTTTGGACATCCACTAACTCTTTTTCAAGTTTTCGTAAAGTAGCCTCGTTCATTTGGATAATTTGTGTTTCTTTTGTGTTTTTATCTTGCTTATTTTTTTCAAAATCAGCTTTATAATTGATGTACCATTCTTTTAACGCTTCAAATAAACGTTTTTCGATTAGTTCTGTATAACTGGATTTATTTTCACAACCACGATGTTTACAATCCATTGTCTGTTTTCGATTTTTTGGATATCGTTGTACCATGCTGTATCCACATTTTCCGCATTTGATAATCCCAGCTAAGGGATTCTTTAATCCATTCGTATTATAAGGAACGTGATACCTCGTATTTAATTTCTCCTGTGCTTTTTCGAATAAGCTTTCTGGAATAATTGGATCATGTTTTCCATCCGCAATAATCCATTCTGATTTATCTTGTCTAGTGCAACTACGTTTCGTTGCATCTGGGTGTTTCACTTCTTTTCTTTTTTGCCATGTTACTTTTCCGATGTACACATTATTTTTTAACATGTCTAATATACTGTATGGGTTCCAATCGTTACCTAACTTACTTTTGTAGCCAAGTTCATTTAATTTCCGCATAATAGCATTCGCACCCATATCTTCATTGGCATACCATTCAAATATCATTCTTACAACAGAAGCTTCTTCTGGATTAATTGTTAACGTACGCTCACGCTTATTTAAGCGATGGATATCATATCCGTAAGGTGCATGCGTACCAAGGTAATTACCAGCCTCTACACTTGCAATACGCCCACGTTGCATACGACGTGTAATAATCTTTAATTCTTTACGAGCCATAAACGCCTCAAATTCGCTGTATTCTTCGTCCCACTCATCATTAAGGTCATAAGTCTTTCTTGGTGTCATAATCTTCGTATTCGAGCGTTTAAACGTCTCTAAAATGATTCCTTGTTCTTTCATACCACCACGACCTAAACGGTCCATATCCATGCAAAGAACAACATCATATTTGTTATCTTCAATTTCTTCAAGTAGTGCTAGCATTTCCGGACGTTTGACTAAGCTCTCGCCAGAAACGATTTCTTCGCGAACAGCTAAAACATTTAAGTTTTTCTCCTTAGCGATTTTCAGTAGGGTAGAGCGATGCTTTGCTAATGTTTCTCCTTCGCCGCGCGCTTCAGCTTCGAGATCGGCACGTGATTTACGTAAGTAGATTGCTGTTTTCATAGTTAGACCTCCTTGTTACTAGTTATTATACGAGAAGTAGGTAGATAGAAGAAGTAAAGATAATTAAAAATAAAATTAAGCTCCACTTAGGAGCTTTGATTTTATGGGTTTATAGATTCTTCTCTATTTCTCTTTTCTCTTTATTAGTTGTTGAGGTTATGAGTTTTCATCTTCGTTTTTGCTTCCTTGTATTTTTTGGTATTTAAGATAAATTTTACTGGTAAAATCGCATAAATAAAATATATCTTTGTCTGTAGAGTCCTTAGGAAAATAAACAGTTCTTTTTTCATCAATTACAAATCCATGTCTTAAATTTTCAAGTTTTATTTTTCCTTCACTAACGGAACTAATAAGATATTCATCCTTTGGCTTATTAGCATTAATTTTAGAAATTATAAAGAAATATAAAGTAGTCAGTATTATAGGTAATAATAATAGTAGAGTAAGGTTAGTGAGATCGAATTTGACATATGTCATTTTATTAAATGCGAATGAATAGACTATTAATCCAAATATTCCATTGCAAGTCATTATGGTTATAATCTTCGATTTTTCTAATTTATTTATTAATAGTGGCATGAGGGCGATAATTAGTAGTGAAATGAGGAAAAAACCAGTTGACCATATAAGTACACTTCTAGGAAATTCATCTTTAGTGATATCAACCTTATTAAATAAATAATTAAATGTTGATCCGATTAAAACGAATACAAACATAGAATAAACTACACCAATAAGGAAATGCCATAATTTTAAATTTGCTTGTTTGGCTTTATCTAAAAATAATTTACTTATTTCATCAGTTGATATTAATTGAATAAAACGTTGAAATATAAAAGAAATTAAAGTCAATAAGCCACCGACAAGTGCAACGATTGCAGGTGTATATTTAAGTAATTTTTCAAATTCAGAACACACTTGGAATCCCTTCTTTCATTTTTTTGGACTATTATTGAATCATGTGTTTTAGGTGTTTTATTAGTGACATTTGCCTTAGAAGATGCATCTTTGTAATGTTTGTTAATATTAAATTTGATTTTATACAGCTTAGTTTTTATTATTTCATTAAGATGTTAATTTGTATGCTCATAAGACTTTAAGCAAGCAAATCCCCCTGGAACTCCATAAATTTCAGCCACCTCTTGAATTGAAAGGTTGGTATTTTCATATTCAGAAATCATTTCATCAGACAGTAATAATTCCACAGCAAATGTATTTGCTTCAATTTCAAAACGATCTACTGAAAAAAATGTTTGATTGCGTAAGAAGGGAGTATTTGCTTTTGGATGAAGTAAAGCATGTCCTAATTCATGAGCGCAAACAAAACGTTGAAGTGTTTCGTCAATTTGATTATTAATATGAATAAACTTAATGCGCTTATAGGTGTTGTAAAAACCAAGTGTATTTCCTAAGTCAGCATACAACACAGTAATATTTTTTTGCCTGGCAATTTCAAATGGGCTTGTGGTTTGATGTTTTTTTGTGATGTTTAGTACGTATTCTTTGATGTCCATTTAAGCTCACTCCATTAATCTTTTTTATATTTGTTTGGAGTGAATTTTTGTTTTGCCAATTCTTTTGCCATGCGCATGGAGTTTTCAAGCGATATGCGAATCATTTCTTTTGTATGTTCGTCGATTGGTTCACCGTCAAACATTAAGGCTTCTTCACTATTTTTTAATTGTTCTAATGTTTTTTCTAAGTCTTTTGCGATATCGTGTTCTTCTTTCTTTGATAAGTTAGGTGCTATGTTAGATAATACTTCTTTTTTTTCAGTTCTACCTAATAAGTAATCAGTTGACACTTCAAAGAAATCGGCAATTTTTTTTAAAGTATCGTAATCAGGTTCGCGCTGTCCTTGCTCATAATTAGCCAATTTTCCTCTTGAAAAGCCCAACCTTTCAGCAAGATCATATTGACTTAGTTTTTGTTTTTTCCTAAGTTCTGCAATCTTTTTTCCAAGCATAATTTTCCCTTCTTTCTAAATAAGAGTAAAAGCTTTTTTCTTAATTATAGAAACGTTTAGTTTCTAAATCCATAAAGGAAACAAAAAGTTTCCTGTAAATATTGACAGAAACATTTCGTTTCTGTATATTGGGGATATAAAGAAACAAAATGTTTCTTAAAGAGGTGATATAGTGGATAAAAAAAGAAATAAAATGATTAAGCTTAGAAATGGTCAATCTAGAATAATAGTCGCAAAGAAGCTGAAAATCACACCGCAGATGCTAGGTGCGATTGAAAGAGGTGATAGGACACCGTCGTTAGAATTAGCTAAAAGGATAGCTGAATTCTATAGAACAACGATTGATAATCTTTTTTTTGGTTAAAAAGGAAACAAAACGTTTCTAAAGAGGTGGTTAAATGGCAACAATTCAAATGGCAGTACCAACAGATCAGCAGCATAAAAATGTAAAAAGCACTTCAAGAGGTGACACCATGAGCCAACAGGAAGAATATGCAGCGTCTTATGAATTTGGAAAAACAAAAGTCTATGTTGTGGCTCCTGAACCGAAAGCACAAAAGGAGATTGATAAAATCCTTCAAGCATATTATAAGGCTGGTTGGGCCATCATCGATGAAATGCAGACAAAAGAAAATATCGAGGATTAGTTCCTCTCTTTTTACATGAAAAATAGACAGGCCATGTAGGTATTAAATATTTTAATACCTTAACAACTTAATATGGAGGCGAACAAACATGGGAACAAGCATATATTGTAATTCGTCAATTAGTGATTTGTTACAAAATGCGAGAGAGTGTTGTGAAAATGCTGAGTTGAAAACAAAAAAAGGATTAGCAAAGTATCTTGGTATTACATATGAACGCTTACTACGTATTGAATCTGGTCAATCCAAACCGGAATTTGAGCTGGCGATGGATTAGTGTGATGCAACAGGTGCAAACCTGAATAAACAAGCAATTAAACATATTTACGGTGTCGGTTTACCGCCAACAGATCCACGTTTAACAACAGATATAAATTTACAGCTTATGAATTATATCAAACAAGCTGAGGAAGGGATTGCAGCAGCAAGGGAAATCATGAACTTGCAAGTTACAACACGTTCATGGCAAATGGATGAAAAGAAGAAACATGAATATGCAATTCATGCTAAAGAAATTTTCGATACGCTTCAAGCAAGTCAATGTGTGGTACAAGCTTTAGAACAAACTCACTTTGGAATTATGGAACAAATACAAAAAAGGTGGTTGCAAAAAGCAATGTCAGAAAACGTTGTGATTCAAACAATAGACAGTTTATTAACTCTAACTAAGGCTTTTTAAGGAGTGAATACATATGACAGTAGATTATAAAAATCCTAATTTAAATGATTATAAGAATTTGATTCGATATGATGCAAAGTTAAGCGGTGAAATAACAATAGCTAAAACATTTAATGATGTAAAAAAATTAGAAGAATTACAACAAGAAAAGAAGTTAGTGGAAATTCGTATAAAAATTATTGAAGCGTCATTCACGTTAAAACATAAATGGGTAAAAGAAAAAGCTACCGCCTAGGAAACAGTAGCTCTGAAAAAAATATGATAAAGCAATTATAACATTTTATTATTTGTTTGGACAAGCCACTGTGCTTGTCGTTATGACTAGAAAGGATCGTTCTTCCTCCAACCCCCTTTAAAGATATCCCTTTCTGGTTGTAACGATGCGTACAGCATCAATATACATGGAAAAGAGGTGAAAACCATGCCAACTGAATACAATAGTCTTCATGATCTTGTTCTTCTAGGGGACTTTGCATTTGCAAATGAACTTCATGATTGCATGAATACATGCATTTACAACATGTTTAACACTAAATCTCATGAGGAAGCAAATTATTGGGAAGAAGAGCTTAATCGATGTGTAAAAGAGTTTAAGATGCTTCGTGAAGAAAAGGAAGAACATGAAGTATCTAAAAGCTATCGTGTGATTATTAAAGGGCTTCACTCTAAAGGTATTAATGTTTCACTGGTAAGTCGTAGGAAATAAAAAAATCTATCACTTTGCCGAGTGATAGAAGAAAAGGTTTTTTTAATTTAAGTTGGATTAATTATAACAAATCGTAGTTGGTATAACAATGGAGGGTGCTAGATGCTTTTAGACAAAACACTACAAAAAGTATTGCTGAATCCTAAATTGCTTCAGCAATCGACATCAGAACAGCACCTTGTTTATTTAGTAAAGCAATATCTTAAAAAGGTTATAAAAATTATCGCTTATTACGTATAGAGGACGGATTTGCGATATGTAAACGGAAGGATGAATAACATGGCAGTTTATAGACCAGTACAAGTTTCATTTTGGCAGGATGCAAAAGTTATTGAGGAGATGACTCCAGAAGATAAATTATTCAATCTGTATCTTCTTACAAACCCATGTAATACACAAATTGGTGTATATCAAATTACAAAGAAACAAATGGCTTTTGATTTAGGATACTCCATGGAAAGTATTAATGCACTCTTAGATCGTTTTGAAAATCATCATAAATTGGTTAAATACAATCCAGAAACACGAGAACTAGCAATTATCAATTGGGGTAAATATAACCTTAATAGAGGCGGTAAACCAATTGAAGATTGTGTTCGTAAAGAACTTGATGGAGTAACAGATATTAGTCTTATTAGCTTAGTAACTCCAAAAGTTAAAAATGATAAAATTCGTGCTATTTTCGAAGATTTTCTTGCTGTTAACGATACGTGCCACGATACGTCCACGATAAGTGGGGAAAAAGAAGAAGAAAAAGAAAAAGAAGAACAACAACAAGAAGAACGTGCGAATGCGGAAGAGGTTGTTGTTAATCCAATTTCTTTTTACGAGCAAAACTTCGGATTCATTACACCTTTTATCGCAGAAGGCATTAATGCATGGGTAGATGACTTAAATGCAGAGTTAGTTGTTAAGGCAATGGAGATTGCTTTAGAGAAAAATACTAGAAACATGTCTTACGTAAATACGATTTTACGAGATTGGCATCTTAAAGGCTTGAAAACAGTAGGTGATGTTGAGGCAGCTGATAAAGCATTTCGTGATAAACGAACAGCACAAGCAAAGCAACAACCTGTATATCAATCGGCAGCTATGTCTGAATCTACTAAGCAAGTGTTACAGCAGCAGGAATCATGGAAACAAAACATTCCTACAGACGAGGAACTTGCAGCACTTAACCAACAGAATGGATGGATGATGCAATGAGTAACGAAGTCATTCGCAATGTAGAAGCGGAGCAAAGTGTCTTAGGTAGCATCATCATGGAAGGGGAACTGATAAAGGATTGTCAGTTAAAACCAAATCACTTTTCTCTTCCAACACATCAAGCCGTTTTTAAAGCAATGAGAGAGCTTGAAGATGCTGAAAGTCCTATAGATCTTGTGACTGTAGTTGAAAAATTGGATAGTTTTATAAATCAAATTGGTGGCATTCAGTTTTTAGTTAATTTGGCTGAGAGCGTTTCGACAACAAAAAACTTTTCGTATCACGAAGGTCTTGTGATAGAAGCATGGAAAATGCGACATGCTCAAGAGGTAGCTGGTGATTTATATAAACGTCTTCAGAAAGACAAAGATATTAGTGCGATCAGCAATACAATCGATGAACTAAATGCGATAGAGGAAACAGGTTATTCAGGTGAGTTTGATTTAAAAGAAACGCTTGTTGGACTATATAAGAAAATGCAAATCGATGTTGGTGATTTAACAGGTATAAACACTGGGTACAACGATTTGAATCGAATGACTTCTGGATTACAAGCAGGAGACTTAATCATTGTTGGTGCACGTCCAGCAATGGGGAAAACAGCATTTGTATTAAATGTTACTTATCATGCCGCAAGTTCGGATACAGCAGTTGGAATCTTTTCGTTAGAGATGGGAGAGGAACAATTGCTCAAACGAATGATTTCTAGTGCTGGTAACGTTGATGCAACCAAAATGAAAAATCCTAAGAAGCTTTGCAATATCAAAGATTGGGAAAAAATCAGCCAAGCAATGGGATTGATTAACAATCTCTCACTGGAAATATACGATAAGGCAAATGTAACAATGCAAGAAATTTATGCGAAAACCAGGAAGCTGAAACGTAAGCATCCTGATAAAAAGGTATTAATAGCGATTGATTATTTACAGCTTATTGTTGGTGATCCAAAGCATAGAGGGAATCGTATGCAAGAGATTGGCGAGATTAGCCGGAAGCTGAAACTGATGGCTAGGGAATTGGATGTATGTGTAATTGCTTTATCACAGTTAAGTCGTGCTGTTGAGAGCAGACAAGATAAACGTCCTCTGTTATCTGATTTACGTGAGACAGGACAAATTGAGCAAGATGCTGATTTGATTGCATTTTTATATCGTGAAGATTATTACGATGCAGAAACAGCGAATAAAAACATAACTGAAATTATTCTGGCCAAGCAGAGAAATGGTCCTGTTGGTACAGTTGAACTTGCATTTATTAAAGAGTTTAGCAAATTCATTAATTTAGAGAGAAGATATGATAACCAACGGGAGGTACAATGATGTTATTAAGACAGGAAGTTGAACGACGGAAATTGCTCATTATTCGTAAATTACTTAGTTTAGGGTTATCTGAAATAAACGAGAAAACATTAGATCAATTAACATTAACTCAACTTGAAGGGATTTTAACAACAGGCTTGCATGTATTGGAGGGACAGAGCGATGCCAAAGCAGCTAACAATATTTGATGTTGAGCCAGTAGTAGCATTTGATCCTAAGAAAGCGCATATTCATCGGTTGAATTCTCAAGTACGTTTTGCTGATGTGGTTGTTCAAATACCAAGCCAAGCAAGGGCAGTTGATGAGCTAAAGCTTACCACAGCTCCTAGTGAGAAATATGAAATGTTTGAGGAATATACAATTGGGATTTGGCGTTATAAGCGAGCGGAGGATAAACAATTTGAATGGGAAAAAGCCGAAGAACTTTGTAAGAAGGCAAGAGATAATAAAGAACCGATATCAATACGACTTCATCTATCCTTGGAACAATCATTTGTTCCAGAAAACGTTGTGCAATATTTATAGGCAAATAAAAAAGCCGAGATTGCTCCCGACATAATTATTCGACAAAGTAATTATAACACATATAGGAGTGGTTTCGGTGGCAATTATCAAGGAAAACATTGCAGAAATGAAGGCTGAAATTTCATTAGCAGAAAATATGATTTATGTTGTAAAAGATGGACAAGTTCATACAATAGAGCCACCAACAAGTGGCCATGGGGAACAGTCCTTTGTATATAAAAGTGGAAAAGTAACTCGTATGGATGAACGGAAAACACAGTTACTTTAATCAAATTTGAATTTTATTAAGAAATGAGGATACAAAAATGATGGGTATAAATCCGTTACATGAGTGGTGGAAGATGGGGAGTTACACAAAATGGTATCACTATTTTTGTGGAATGCCTCTAATAGCGATTGTAATTGGATTCGCATGAGCAGCTATTAACGTAGGTGGATTCATCTTCGGAGTGATTGATGGGTTTAAAAAGAAAAACTAAACAAAAGCGTTACTTTCTATTGGAAAATCCCCTGCAATTAAGGGGATTTGGGTAACTTTCTATGGAGAGCTATTCTTTAGATAATGGGATTCTTACAGCTTCAAGTCTTTCGTATTCGATAGGACAATGAATAGGAAGTATGATGGACTCTAAAGTTTCGTTTGCTAGAGATTGTTTGAAAATTACTTCACCAGAAGGAGAGAAAAATGTAAATTGGATTTTCGTGTCAGGAGGAATTATTAATTTTGGTGATTTATTTTCCATGTTAATCAACTCCTAAAGTATTTGATTTTCTAAGAATTCCAAAGCGCATTCGATAAATATATATATGAATGCCTTTTCGAGAGCATTACTTTAGTAAATTGAGAAACTTAATAAAATAGTTATTTTGTAGCAAATAAAAAAGAGCACACATATAAATGTGCTCTTAGAAAAATAGGTTCTTATGAGAGAGGGTCTCCATACAATATCATATGCTTGTCTTATTTAAAGGTTCAAAAAATCAGCAAAAATGCTATTTGATATCTGACTTGTATATGTAAAAAGGGCATCTTTTTAAGATGCTCCTAGAAAGAGGGTTCTAATGCCTAATAGGTTTTCACTTATTTTTATATGTATACGTTGGTGTCGCTGTAAGCGTGAAAATTAAATAATTGAAATCACAATATGTATACGCAAAAAAGAGCACTGGTATGCAGTGCTTTTCAAAAGATAGGTGTCAAAGAACACTGAGCCAAAGTGCTCTTTGAATCAATGAGTAGTATAAGATAAGATATGCTAATCTCAAAAAGGTGTTAACAAAATTTTAAAAAACCCTCTATAAAAGTAGGGCGTATGAGTGAATATGCCTCATATCCATAAGTTACAGCTATGGTATAAACGGGATTTGAAATGTTATACAGGGATGAAAAGGATAAATATTAAAAAATTCATTTTGGTATTTAGATTTCTGTATCAGAAAAGAGCACTATAGAAAAGTGCTCTTACAAGAACTGTATTGATGTTTATTTGATACTAAAAATAACTAACAAAAAGAAATTGGAGTTTACTTACTGTTATATAAGATACGGAAAAATTACTGCTTCTTGGATTGTTAAGAATGCGTTTATTAAAATAGTTGCTGTCCGCCCATTTGCTGACCTTGCTGGTTACCCATTTGTTGCCCTTGTTGTCCGCCCATTTGTTGCCCTTGTTGCCCTTGTTGCCCTTGTTGTCCGCCCATTTGGCCAACTTGTGATTGAGCCTGAGAAATAGCTTGATTTACTTGGCTTAATGTCTGATTAGCTTGTAGATATTGTAACCCTTGATTTAGTGTTTGAATAGCTTGTTGAATAGTTTGTTGTAATTGTTGATCAACTTGTTGCATTTGTTGTTGAGACTGCTGGCTAAATTGTTGAAGCTGTTGCATCAGTTGGTTAGCTTGTTGCAATCCTTGTTGCGGTTGTTGACCTTGAGATGCTTGAGATAAAGACTGTTGTAACTGTTGAATTTGATTTTTAAGACTAGTTAATTCTTGTGAAACTTCTAAGTCAGCAGCTTTACGTGCTACAGCTTCAACTTGTTTCTCTGTTCGTTTGTCCATTTTAAAATCCTCCTTTTGTACCCACATAGTAGTGAGCAACATTTTTTATAATGTGCAAACTTTTGCTTTTAATACTAAATGAAAAATAAATTTAAATGTAGAGAATCAGAAAAAGAGACATAAAGATAAAGCCTTAATTGCAAATAGGACAAGCGAAATTGCTTGTCCCATGAGGAGTAAAATAAATTAGGGAAATTTTAAAAGCACCAAAATGACTCGTATTGGTAAATTGACTCATGGATAGTATGTGTGAATGGGAAAAGATTATACAAAATTTGTTAATGATTTGGCAGACAACATTTTTAGTTGCCTGCCTGTGGGTCTCATGAGTTTGTGAGATTAACTAATTGCATACCCATTGAAAGAGAGAGTGAAGCCGCTAGTTCGAACGGCTTATGGATAGTGTGTGCATCCTATTTGAAAATATGTAAAAAAGAAAATGTCTATTTAAAAAATCAAAAAGAGCACAAATATAGTGTGCTCATAGGAAGATAAGTTTTTATGGGTGAGGGTCTTTATACAATAACATATGCTTGTTTCATTTAAATGTGTCAAAAATCAACAAAAACGCTATTTGAAAAAAGGTTGGATTAACCAAAAAGAGCACTTTCGAATAGTGCTCTTTAAGGAGCTAGTTAACATTTGTATTTAGATTATTAATATATGTGTGTATCAGTTAAAGGTGAAAATAAAAATTGCATTTTAAATAAAAGAGCAGCTAGCAAAAGCTAACTGTTCGGCTCCAAGGTATCTCCAAAAGGGGGACGGAGAAAGAAATTTAAATGAGTTTTGGCATACAGCCTATCTACATTATTGACGGAATACTCGTTAAATAAACGTGAGGATATTTTTAATAGTAGGATTTTAAAACACTTTTAATTTAGGGCTGATTCCAAAAAAGTGAAACACTAACAAAATATAATGTTATTAAAAGAGCAGTTCCTATAAGAATTCCTATGAGAACACCTATAAAAATCTTTGTCCATAAATTCTTCATCAATAGACCTCCTTTATGAAGAATATTAACATCTATCCAGAAATTGAACAAAATAATCCATTTAAAAATTACTAAGACGAAAGAAAATGATATAATAATAGAAATTAAATATTTAGTCCTACTGGAAGAACCAGCGGACATCAAACTATTAAGAGTAATAACAATATTGCTCTGTGGTTTGGTGTCCGCTTTTTTTATTTTCATTAATAAAATAGACAAGGAGTGTTTATATATATGACACAATTGACATTCTTACCAAAAATCGACCGTAAAGCAACACAATCTCGATTAGAAGAGGTTCTTGAAAACGTTCGTATTTATAGACAATTTGGGATGATTAGAAATGAAATGAAGGTTACAGCTTCAGGTGAGATAAGATATCATGGACCAACAAATGTAGTAGGGAAACCAGCTGAAGATGTTGCTTTAGCGAATATAGGATTAAGTATAAGAGAAGAAAGGTTAAAACGCCTATCTTTTCAGATCGACAAGGCATTAAGTAGGTTTAGTAAGAATCAAAGAGACATTATTATAAAACGTTATTTAGAAGATGAAGAAGTTTTTGATTATATGGTTTATAACGAGATTGGCATGAGTGAGCGTACATATAGACGTAATAAGTCTAATGCTTTTTATAAACTAGCTTTCGCTCTGAGATTAGAAGCATATGAGGTAGAAAAGCATTATGGAGGGGATGATCTATGAATTTTGTCCAACCTATTCGAGATCCAGAGCAAATACAACAAATTAAAGAATACTTAAAAGAGGAGAATATACGAAACTATATTCTATTTGTAATGGGAATTAATACCGGGCTACGTATTAGTGACATCCTCAAGCTTAAAATAGGTGATTTAAAAGGTAGTCATATTTCAATGAGAGAAAAGAAGACAGGAAAACAGAAACGTATTCAATTGACACCAGCATTAAAAAGAGAATTACGTTGGTATATCGAAGAAAGAGATGATAATGAGTACTTGATTAAGAGTCGCGAAGGAAAGAATAAACCAATCGGACGAAGTATGGCATATAAGATACTTAGAAGTACTGCAGCAGAGTTTGGGTTAGACGAAATAGGAACGCATACATTACGTAAGACATTCGGCTATCATATGTACATGCAAACGAAGAATATCGCATGGCTGATGGAGATATTTAACCATTCATCCGAAAGAGTTACATTAAGATACATAGGTGTTAACCAAGATGCAATGGATAAAGCTATGACCAGATTCAAAATATAGCAACATCCTTTTTATTTTTTTGTCTTTTATAGTTATCCATTTTTTATGTGTTGTGTAACTCAAAAAGGAAAGTGTTATGAAGCTATGGATATCAAGGGATTCAGCGATAGGGGCAGTTACACAAAATATAAGATATGGGTAAGTGAAGCGACGGTATAAAAAAGAAGCGTTGTTCTTTAAATGGACATACCGTTCTATTACCATCAAGTTAAGAAATTCATTGTTTCCGATTAGTAATATCCGTTTTTATATAATTATTATTGATTTTGAAAAAATAAAAAATCGCCATATTAAAGGCGATTCATAGTTTATTCATTTTGCATTTTTTTGATGAATAAGTATCTTTTTAAGTTAAATGCAATGTTCTACATTAACGTCTTTCTGGTTCTTTTTCTTTTCTTCTAAGACCGAATAAACCTACTAGTCCTAATAAACCAAGCCATGCCCAATTATTATTATTATTATCACGATCATTATTCAAATCATTTGTTGTATTCACATTTCGAGTTCTAGTATCATAATTAACTCTATTCATGTTATTGTCATTAACTCGAGTTGTAATATTATTATTGTTAACTCTATCCGTATTATATCCATCGTATTCAGCATGGACGCTTGTACCAAAAACCAAAATAGTTAGTAATAGGGCACCTAAAATAGATGACAGTTTTTTCTTCATGGTTTTCCCTCCTTTCATATTTAGTAATGTCTCCAGTTCCTTTAGACAATATTCGTTTAAGAATATATAAATTCATTTGAGTTAAAATTATGATAAATATCTTTAATTTCTATTATTAAAAGTACTGATAATAATGGATTATGTTAATTGAAATATATGTGTTATTTATATGAATAATTTTTTTGTAGCAGTACATTCTATAAGGTGTAATTACTATATATGGGTAAGGTGTGCCTTATGAGTTATAAGAACTTATTTTCTTTAACCCGGAACATGGTTGGGGAAATTTTTTCTATAGTAAGAGTTGTTATTAAAAGTTTAATTTCTTTAAGGAGGAATATTTTAATGGGTGTTTTAAGTGGAAATCCACAAAATGAACCAATGCACTACGGAGAAGTCTTTGGGATTTGGAGTTATCTTGCAGCAGCACAAGGTGCAATCGCTGGTTATCAAGTTCTCATTAACCATACAGGAGATGAGGACTTAAAGAAATTTTTAGAAAACCTTGTAGACAATGATATCCAATCAGAAGTTGAAGAATTAAAAAATTTATTAAAATTAAATGGTGTTGCATTACCGCCAGCACCTCCAGAAAGACCAGTTGCATCTATTGAAACTATTCCACCTGGTGCTCGTATAAATGACGCAGAAATTGCAGCAACGGTTTCTGCAGGTCTTGCAGCAGGTTTGGTAGCATGTAGCCAAGCTATGGGACAATCACTTCGAGAAGATGTAGGAATGATGTTTGGTCAATTCCATATGAAAAAAGCACAAGCTGGAGCTATATTGCTTCGTCTGAATAAGAAAAAAGGTTGGATTATTCCACCTCCATTACATGTTCTACAATCAGATCAAGCATAATACCTAAATGAAAATTCAATTTATTCTTTATGGCTGTTGCAATGAGCTTGTCTAGGGAAATAAGGATTATTGACAAATTAAAATAAGTGGCAGAGTCGTGACCGCTTTTTGGCAGTAAATGTGCCGGTTGTTTTGGAATTACCGTGTTATATTTGTATTGTGAGTAATGGCGGAAAACATTGCTCACAAGGATTCTTTTATAAAATTCTAAACGGCTTCATATTGACGGCATAATTTAAAATCCGTAACCAGCTTTAATGGTACTGATTGAATGATATCGTTAATATAGGAGGGCTTTTTGCTCTTCTCTCAGGAACTTGATACTGTGTAGATGCAGTTGTGCAAACAACATTGGCTTCTTGAGAAAAGAATAAAACTTCATTTACCGTATTTAAATTACAATTTAATAAGTAGTGATATAGCATCCATTCGGGTGCTTTTCTTTGTTATATAGAAATTACACATTAAACTAGTGAACATTTGAATGAGACAAGCATATACTACTTGTACCTCATTAACTTTAGTAGCCTTGACTTTCGTTAATGGGATTCTCGTAATCCCTTAAAAGGAGCGCTCGCGGAAACGGGTGCTCTTTTTATTATATAAAGCGGATAGTTTTAACAGGAAGGAAGATAAATGATGGACGAAATACAACGATTTATTGCTAACAATACACATCAACTTGGATATATTATGGAAGAAGCTAGCAGGAAGTGGAAAGAGCAAGACCCTAAAGGCGCCTTGACAGTGGGACCATGTAAAGGAGTTATAGATTCTTATGGTAGTTATTATGATCTTTTAGAAAAGTTAGCATGCCTTCAAGAATGAAAGAACATTAAGCATAATGATTAAACCAATATCAATTATCCTAGGCGCTGCCGTTATCGGTTTAGCGTCTTATTTTATTGTGAGGAAGTGATGGGGTGTTTTGGTTAGGAGGTCTTATGGGATACTTCATAGGTACACTTGTTACTTTATTAGTAGTATATTTTGGTTATCGCATTGGTGAGGATAAAGAAGGTTAAGGGGTGAAGGAATGAACATTAATATTGAATCACTTAGAGAAGCCTTTAACAAGTTAGCGTATGAATTATATAAAGTAATCTCTCAGTTGTTTTCTAGCTACTGGGAACAAATTAAAGAACTTTCAGCAAAGTATATGGAGTATAAGTTGGAACGTCCAGAGCGTCCAGTATATGGATACGTTAAACATAAAGTAATAAGATCACAGGTTATGTATCGTAAGCCTATCTGTGTACGAGCAAGGATGGTGTGCTAATGATTGACTATATTAAACTCATAAGAGAATGAAAACTTATGAAGTTCTACAAGTCTAAAGAGTGGAGAGAGCTAAGGCTTAAAGCTTTAAAGCGAGATAACTATGAATGTCAGATGTGTAAGTCAAAAGGTAAATACAAACCTGCTGAGAATGTGCATCATCTTAAAGAAGTAAAGACGCATCCACATTTAGCATTAGACTTGGATAACTTACAATGTTTATGCATTCGATGTCATAATGAAGTACATGATCGGTTAGATAAGATTGAGAAGAAAAAACCTAAGTTCTTGAATGAGGAACGGTGGTAGCTATGATTATTGTGGATGGTAGTTGGACATTCGATACTGACTTAATGATTCAATATGCTGATACTGATAAGGAAGAACGAACTTCATATGAACGTGACATGTTGAATCAGTTTAGAAAGTATTCTTACTGGCGTTACTGTCAGATAAGAGACTGTGTTAATCCAAGGAAGTGCAAACGACTTAAACTTATTGATGTAAGAGAAAGATCGCAAGATGAAGAGAAATTAAAATTTACTATAGATATTCTAAAGATTTCTAGTGAAGAAGTCTTTTTTATTTTAGATTTTATCGAAACATACTTTGAATTAGTTTCCTAAAACCCCCCCCGGTCAAAAATTTTAGCTTTTTTTCTGGGGAACCATTCAACGGGGAGGGGACGTCGGAAAAAATATTTTTTGATTTTCTCACGTGAGGGGGAGGGGTGTACACAAAATACAGGGTGCATCCTTTTTAAATTCGTTTAAAACCGCCTCAAATACGATGCATGGAAAGAGGTGGTGAATATGGATGAATAATAATGCGACACCTCAAGAAGCCGCTCACAGTGACTATTTAAGCGGTATGAAGTATAAGGATATAGCAGAAAAATATTCTGTTTCTATGAATACCGTCAAGTCCTGGAAAAAAAGATATAACTGGCAAAGAGAGGGTGCACACAAAACACAAAAGGTTGCACCAAGAAAGAAAAGGGTGCACACAAAACTAAAACCGAAAATTAATCAGCTAAAAGAGACCATTAAACAAGATTTGATGAATCAATTGCAGGAAAACGGAACATTCGGTGCACATTATGTAGATTTATTATCTGACTATATGGCACTTTGGGATATTAAAAACAATCTCATTCTTGATATAGAAGAAAGGGGTGTTGTTGTTGATTGGTCGAATGGAAAGCAAAGGGGCAAAAAGAAAAATGAAAGTATTAGTGAACTAAATAAAACGAATGCTCAAATGCTTAAACTTTTAGCAGAACTAGGATTGAAAGCAACAGAAGTAGATAAGGATGATGATGATGACGAAGACGTATAATTATCACCCCTACATTGATGATTACATGAGAATGGTTGAAAATGGAGAAATTCAAGCTTGTAAAGAACAAAAACAGCTTATGGAATTTCTACGATGGAAATTAGATCAACCAAACGTTGTAATAGATGCAGAAGCAATTGGAAAATCAGTGAGTGTTCCAGCACCTTATTTTCCTTTTCAATTATTCCCTTGGCAGAAGTTTTGCAATGCATTTATATTTGGCGTTCGTTATGATGATGGTCGATTGATGTTTGATCGCTTTTTTAATTTATTAGGGCGTGGTGCTGGTAAGAATGGTTGGATGGGTTACGATAGTTTTTTTATGCTGACATCACATCATGGAATACCAAACTACGATATTGATATTGTTGCAACATCAGAAGATCAAGCAAAAACCTCATTCGAAGATGTTTACAATGTTTTAGATGATCCAAAACATAAGAAAAAAATGAAGAAGAATTTTTATAAGTCTCAAACATTGATTCAACATAAGCGTACAAAATCAAAAATGAACTATAATACATCAAATGCTAGAACAAAAGATGGTAAGCGTTCTGGTATTGTTATTTTCGATGAGATACATGAATATGACAATTACAAGAATATAAAGGTATTTACTTCTGGTCTTGGTAAAAAGAAAGATCCACGTATTTTCTATATTTCTACAGATGGTTATGTTCGTGGTGGTGTTCTTGATGATTTAAAAGAAGAAGCAAGAGCAGTATTGAATAAAGAGTTGCCAGATTCCACATTATTTCCGTTCATTTGTAAATTAGATGATCCGTCAGAAGTAGATAATGAAGAAATGTGGGAAAAAGCAAATCCATCATACCGATATAATCCATCTTTACAACAAAAAATGCGTCAAGAATACTACGATATGCAGAAAAACAGTTCATTACGTATTGAATTTATGACAAAACGAATGAATTCGCCAGTTGAAGATTCTAGAAAAGAGGTTGCAATCTATGAAGATAGATTAGCAACAGATCAACTTTTTCCAGAGAATCTAAAAGGTATTGATGCAGTAGGCGGTATTGATTTTGCAGATGTTCGAGACTTTTGTTCTGTTGGTTTGTTATTTAAACATGATGGGAAAAGATATTGGATGCAGCACACTTTCATTCATCATATGGCTTTAAAATTGCAAGATATCAACCCCGATATTATTGAAATTGCAAAAGAAAAAGGATTATGTACGATTGTTTATGATAAATCCATTGATGCAGATCGTGTTGTAAATTGGTATTTAGAACAAGCAAAAATATTTAATATCAAGAAAGTCGCTTGTGATAGTTTCCGTGCTTCTATCTTAGAGGAGAAATTCAAAGAAACGGGTATTCCTTTAGAAATTGTAAGAAGAGGCCCGATTACACATGCAAAATTAGCACCATTAATTGATGAGATGTTTATTAAACAGTTAATTGTATTTGGTGATGATCCGCTAATGCGTTGGTATGTAGGGAATGTTTATGTAGATGAAAAAGGAAATGGTAACAAAGAGTATTGCAAGATTGATAAAGAGAAACGGAAAACAGATGGTTTCTTTGCTTTTACTCATGCTTTAACACAAGATAGTGAATTAACAGAAGCAAAACCATTTTCTGTTGGTGCATTTAAAGTAAGAATTTACTAGAAAGGCAGGTGAAGGAATGGGTTTAATTGATTGGATAGGCAGTTGGTTTGGAAAAAGGAGCAGGGCAGATTTAAAAAGCTGTTTTTATGAAGCTTCCATTGATTACTTCTTTAAAAAACTAGCTGTTAATACTTGTGTAGATTTAATTGCAAATACGCTTGTTCGTTGTGAATTTCAAACCTTTGAAAAAGGAAAAGAAGTTCGAAAGGGAAATCACTATTTATTTAATGTGCAGCCCAACCAAAACCAAAACGCTTCACAATTTATGCATAGTTTAGTCTCACATTTAATTTATGATAATGAATGTTTAGTAATTATGCATAACGATCAACTATATATTGCAGACAGTTTTAGCAAAGAAGAATTTGCATTAAAAGAAAATATATATAAAGGCGTTACTGTTAAAAACTTCACTTTTACCGAAAAGGTATTTAAAGAGAGTGAGGTTTTTTATTTTCAATTAAATGATGAAAATATCATGAATGTAATTGATGGTTTATATAGCAGCTGGGGAAAATTAATTACTTCTGCTACAAGTATTTATAAGCGTTCTAATGCAATGCGTGTTGTGGTGAAAGGTGAATTTTTAAGAGCGCAAACACCAGAAATACAACAACAAATGGATGCAATGTTCAATGAACAGTTTAAAGCGTTTTTTGAAGCAGATAATGCAGGTGCTGTGTTCCAATTACAAGATGGATATACATTAGAGAATTTTAGTAACACTTCCAAAGGAAACAAATTAGATAGTCGAGATATTAAAGCACTTGTTGATGACATTATTGATTTTGTTTCAATGGCTTTTCATGTACCAAAAGGAATGTTAAAAGGTGATGTTGTCGATGTCTCCAAGCAAACAGATAATTTCCTTATGTTCTGTATTAATCCGCTTGTAGAACTTATTGCAGATGAAATAAATCGGAAGTTTTATAAGAAGGAAGAGTACTTAGAACGAACATATTTAAAAGTAGATACGAGTCGTATTAAATATGTAGATATTACACAGCTAGCAAGTGCTTGTGATGTGTTCTTTAGAATTGGTGCAAATTCAATTAATGATATTTTACGGATGTTAGGACGTGAACCAATTAATGAGGAATGGGCAAATAAACGGTATGTTACGAAAAACTATGAATCAGTTGAAAATGCAGCAGCATTAGGGGGAGGTGATGAGAATGACAGTAACGGAAATTCCGAAAATCAAAAATCGATTTGAGGTACTTAATAGCGCTAATACTGAAGAAGCAGACTTATATATGTATGGAACTATTTCAGCGTATTCTTGGTATGACGGTATCTCAAGTAGTAAAGTGCGAGAACAGTTAAAGAATATTACAGCCAAAACAATTAACATTCACGTCAATAGTGGTGGTGGAGATGTATTTGAATCAATTGCCATCTCTAATTTATTAAAAAATCATTCTGCCCAAATCGTTATTCACATTGATGGTTTGGCAGCAAGTGGAGCATCTGTTATTGCAATGGCAGCCGATAAAATTATTATGCCGAAGAATACAATGATGATGATTCATAGAGCGTGGACATATGCAGCTGGTAATGCTGAAGGTTTACGAAAAGTAGCTGATCGCCTTGATAAAATTGATACTGCAGTAACAGAAAGCTATACTTCCCGATTTGTAGGAGAAAGAAACGAATTAGAGGAATTGTTAGCAGAAGAAACTTGGTTGACTGCTGAAGAATGTAAAACATTTGGCTTCTGTGATGAAATGGTAGATGAGATTGAAATACCAGAAGAAGATAATGAAGATGATGAAACAGCAAAAGAAAAAATATTAAACAAATATATATCATCAGTATCAGCTAGTACAAAAGAAGAAAACCAAGAAAATACGAATACTAAAAATGCTTTATTTACATTACTAACAGCATTGAACACTTCCAAAAGGTAGTGTTTTTTATTTTGCATAAAATAGGAGGAAATGAAAAATGGCAATTAAAAATTTAGATCGTGAAGCACAGAAACAAAACGAAATGAAAGAAAAATTATTAAATGCAATGAATAGCGGAAATGAAGAAGCTGCAGCTGCAGCTATGGTAGAGTTTGCAAATTCTATCCAAGAAAATATTATCAATGAAGCACGTAGAGCAGTAAATGAAGATTTAACAGATCAACAAGTTATGGCAAGCCGTGGACTGCAAGTTTTAACAAAAGAGGAACAGTCATATTATAACGAAGTAATCGCAAATAAAGGTTTTGCAGGAGTTGAAAAGTTAGTACCTGCAACAGTTTTTGAACGTGTATTTGAGTATTTACGTACGAATCACGCATTGTTAAACTATATTGAATTTGTAAATACGACTGGTGTAACAGAATGGATTGTGAAAAAAGGAAATGTACAATCTGCTTGGTGGGGAAAACTTTGTGAAGAAATTAAAGAATTATTAGATGATGGTTTTGAAGCTATCCCAACAAACTTATATAAATTAAGTGCATATGTTCCAGTTTGTAACGCAATGTTAGATTTGGGCCCAGTTTGGTTAGATCGTTATGTTCGTGAAATTTTAACGGAATCAATGGCAATTGCGTTAGAAGAAGCAATTGTAAATGGAACAGGGAAAGACCAACCAATTGGGATGATGAAAGATCTTAATGCAGCGGTAACAGCAGGAGTTTATAGTGATAAAAAAGCAATTGTGCTTACTAGTTTATCACCAGAATCATTAGGAAAAGAAGTTATGGCACCACTAACAAAAGGTGGACGACGTGCCGTAAATAATGCACTTATGGTTGTGAATCCTCTTGATTATTGGGAAAAAATCTTCCCAGCAACTACATTCTTAACACAAAATGGTGCATATGTATCTGGTGTGCTTCCAATTCCAGCTACAGTTATTCAGTCTTTAGCTGTTCCAAAAGGAAAGATGGTTGCAGGGATTGCAAGTGATTACTTTATGGGTGTTGGTTCGACTCAAAAAATTGAAGTATCAACAGAATATAAATTCTTAGAAGATGAAACAGTTTATTTATCTAAGCAATATGCAAATGGTCGTCCAAAAGATAATGAATCGTTCTTAGTATTTGATATTAGCAGCTTAAAAGCTGGTGGTAGTCAAACACCTACACCCTAATAGATCCTCCACATTAAGAGTGGAGGGAATTGATTTTAGTAGCATGTTAAAACCAGAATTAATTGCTTACGCAAATCAACATAATATAGATATTTCTTCTGCAACCTTAAAAGAGGATATTCGTAAAATTATAGAGGAATCAGTTACAAATGGTGATTAAAATGGGGAAAACATTAGATGAAACATTACTTGAAGATGTAAAAAGCCGTTTGCGTATCACTTGGAATGATGAAGATGAACAAATAAATAAAACAATTGAACGTGGAAAGGCGTATTTACAAAATCTTTGTGGTACGTCTTTTTCATTTGATGAAGAAAATCAAGTAAAGCAATTATTGATTGAGCGTTGCAGATATGAATACAACAATGCTCTAGAAGATTTTGAAAAGAATTTTCGAGGGGAATTACAACGGTTAATTATAGATGCCGCCTTAAAAGAGAGGGCAAAAGATGAAGCCATATAACGAAACATTTAATGACGGTTTTCTAAAATACGGACGGACAGAAACAAAACGTAGTGAAAATGGAAAACGGATTAAGGGGATTTTTTCTGAAGAAGGTAAACTTGCTTTTAGGGAATTATCTGCACGGGATAGTGATTATCAATCTTGTGGACTATTAAATGCAAAGCTAGATAAGAAAGTAAAAACACTGTTTCCTCCTTCTTTTCGTTCCGTTAATAAGAACAAGTTAAAAGTAGTTATAGATGGTTTGCAATACGATGTGATTAAAGTTGATTCAGACAAGCAATATTTATATTTTTATTTGCAGGAAGTAGGTGGATATGATGAGCAACGAACAATCGAAGAAACGACTGCAAAAAATGAATAGCTTGCTAATTTCAAAGTTGAAAGAACATTTTGAGGTAGGGGTTTATCAAGATCAAGTGAGTGAAGATGAAGAAGAAAATTATCATTATTTCATTTTTGAAACAGGCGGTTTTGAAAAAACAGATAACAAGTTCACACTAAAACAAAATGTTTTAATTCGTTATTATTCTGAAAATCGTGATGATCTAGATGAAAGAATGTTAGATACTATTGCAGCACTTGAATCTGCAGGACATTCATTTCAACATTCTAATAAAACGTCTATTCAAAAAGGCGAACTAGATGAATACATTGATGAAATTGAGATTTATGTAACAAGGCTTGTAAAATATGGCTGCTAGTTCATGGAGTTTAGAGTTTGGAGATATTGAGAAATTAGAAAACAAACTGAAACAGATTCCGAACAAGTCAGAGCAAGCACTAAATAAAGTGCTACATAATGACGGTGTCAATATTGCAGTAGAATCAATTCAACCTCAAATCCCTGTTTCTACATGGAAAAGGCGAGTTAGAAATAAGAAACATGCTAAAAACGAAAAAGCATTAACAAATAGCAAAATGAACCTTGGTTTTACGATTCGTCCAACACCAAGGTTTAATTATTTGAAATATCCCGACTTAGGTATTGGAAGATCAGCAAAAAACACTCCAAAAAAGATATTAGAAAAAGGATTGCGAAAAGCGACACCAAAAATATCAGAAAGCTTAAATACGGAGTTAGATAAAGTTATTCAACAAACATTAGGAGGTTCATGATATGCCAAAAACAATTATTGAAGAATTTGATCCAATGACATTTACAAATGTGGGGATTCAATTTATTGAAGGTGGAGTACAACAAACAGGAACAAAGTTCGGTTGTGTTGGGACTATCGAAGGTGAAACAGAAATGCTTGAAGTCGTTAAAAAGTGTGAGGGGTTAGAGGTTAAAAAGATTTCTAGACCATCTAAAATAAATTTGACTCTTTCAGGACATTTACGTGTAGATGTTCTTAGAAAGATTTTTGGATTAAAAACAGATGGTTTAAAACCTGGTGTATGGTCATATGGTTCGAAATCTAAAGGAAAACCATTTATCCTAACTGCTGATGTGGTTGATGAATTTGAAGATTTACAAAAACTTGTTGCCTTTTCTAATTGTGCTTCTACAACAGGATTCAAGTTTAAGGTGGAAAATGGAGCGGATGAAGTTGCAGAAACAGAACTTGAATTTACTGCAATGAAAGATGATAATAATGAATTTTATTATGAAGCATTAGTTGAAGAGTTAGAAGATCAAACGGTAAAAGATCAATGGCATACAAAATTCACAGCAGAACTAGTAAAAGCAGGAACAACACAACAGTAAAAGGGGGATAACAAATTGATGAAAGTCGAAATTGTAAAATTACAAGAAGTAGAAACTGCACAGTTAGAGAATGGACAATTCCAAAGAGTAACTAAAAATCAACAAACTGTCCCTTGTTACATTACAAATTATGCAGTGAAAAAGGGAAAAGATTTAGGGTTACTTGAAGAATCTCTTTTACAGGGTTTATTTAAATTAAAAGATTTAGTGAACGTTGATCCAAACAAACTTGATAGCATAGATGGCACTGCTTTACAGGGAATTGACGAAGTTGAATTACAAAAGATCATTTATTTAGGATGTTTAGGTGCAAATAAAAATTTCCCTTATGATTTTGATGCGTTTTTAGAGCGATTCCATTACTCCTTTGATGAAACAGTGAAATTATATGCAAAACTAATTTCTGGTGTAACAACAGGACAACAAAACGGATTTACAAAAGGATTATCCCAAAGTACAAAAACGGGAAAAAAGAAATTCAACCACCGAAAATAAACATTGAATGCGTAGAGGACAAATATGTTCTCTACGTTTTAATTTATGGGATTGATCCAGATACATTTTGGCACTTTCCTGTTGCATCGGTGGAGCGAATAGCCGAAGGAAAACTTGCTTTTGATGGTTGGAAAGCCAATCCACGTTAAAGAAAGGCAGGTGAGAATATGGCAAATGGTCCAGAATCCAAAATAACATTTAAAGTTTTCAATCAAGAGTTTAATAAAGCAATGGGTGAAATGAAGAATGAAAGTACAAAGTTACGTCAAGAATTCACCTTGCAACAAGAACAACTTAAATTAAGTGGTACAGAAACAGAAAAACTAGCTGCAAAGCTAGGATACCTACAGCAACAACAACAATTAGCAGCGCAAAAAGTTGCAGCAACTGAACAACAATTAAGTAAAGCAAAAGCTATATATGGTGAAAACTCTATAGAAGTTGAAAAGCTTGCACGTCAATTAGCCAATGCTCAAATAGCTGAACAAAAGTTTTCAAATCAAGTTAAAGAAACAGAATCAGCACTTCAAAGATTAGGACAACAAAATAGTGCTGCTGCACAAGAATTAAATAAATTAAGTGCAGAAGAAACTAGTCTTGCAAATAAATCAGCAAAATTACGTGCTGAATATGATTTGCAACGTGCCGCACTTGGTAATAATGCAACTGAATCTGAAAAATTAACTGCAAAAATTCATTATTTGGAACAAGCACAGCAAAATGCTGCTCAACAAACACAAAATTGTGTACAGAAATTAGAAGCTGCTAAATCACAGTATGGTGAAAATGCTGCTGAAGTGAATAAGCTTGAAACGAAATTATTACAATTAAGAGCCGCAGAACAACAATTGCAAAATGAAGTTCAACAAGCAAATTCAGCATTATCTGAACAAGCAAACACTGCAAGCCAAGCATCAGAAAAAATTAATGCTGCTGGCGAAAAAATGCGAAGTGCTGGGGAAGCTATGTCTACAACTGCAACACCAGCTATTTTAGGTTTGGGTGCAGGAGCAATGAAAGTAGCTTCTGATATGGATGCTTCACAAAGAAAAATCCAAGCAAGTTTAGGTTTAACATCCGAAGGTGCTCAAAATCTTGAAAAGATAGCAGAAAGTACTTGGAAAAATGGATTTGGTGAAAATCTGGCAGAAGTCGATACAGCATTAATAAAAGTATTTCAAAATATGCGTGATGTTCCACATGAGGAATTACAAGATGCAACTGAAAATGTATTAACACTTGCTCAAACATATGATGTTGATCTGAATGAAGCAACTCGTGGTGCAGGTCAATTAATGAGTCAATTCGGATTATCTACAGAAGAAACATTTGATTTACTTGCTGCAGGTGCTCAAGAAGGTTTGAACTATTCGGATGAATTGTTTGATAATCTTTCAGAATATGCACCGCTGTTTAAACAAGCAGGTTTTTCTGCTGATGAGATGTTTAATATTCTAGCAAATGGTACTCGTGATGGTTCTTACAATCTTGATTATATTAATGACCTTATAAAAGAATTTGGAATTCGTGTGCAAGATGGTTCAAAAGGTGTTACTGAAGGCTTTGGAGAGTTATCGCAAGAAACTCAAGGCGTTTGGGCAAGTTTCAATGAAGGAAAAGCAACTACAGCTGATGTGTTCGATGCTGTATTAAACGATTTAAAGCAAATGGATGATAAAGTAAAAGCTAATCAGATTGGGGTTGCTCTGTTCGGTACGAAATGGGAAGATATGGGTGCAGAAGCTGTTTTGCATCTAAACGAATTAAATGGTGGACTAGGCAAAACTGAAGGCGCTATGGATAACATGAAAAAGCTCCAAGAGGAAGCGTTTGGGCAACAATTTAAAAGTATGTTGCGAGAATTAGCAGCTGCTCTTGAACCTTTAGGAAAAGTTTTATTATCTTTAGCAAAAGATATCATGCCTTCTATTTCAAGTGCAGTAAAAACCGTATCAGATGGATTTAATAATTTATCTCCAACTGCTCAAAAGATCATCATAATAGTTGGTGGAATTGTTGCCGCCATTGGTCCCTTGCTAATCATTCTATCCTCACTTGCACCACTAGCTGGTGCATTAGCTGGTGCATTTGGAATTACGGCAGGGGCAATGCTTGGATGGATCGCAATTATCCCAATCATTATAGCGGCTGTTGTTGGATTGGTTGTTGGAATCGTTCAGAATTGGGATTCCATTAAAGAATGGACCATAAATACTTGGAACGCTATTAAGGAATTTTTAATAGGTATTTGGGAGGGTTTACTTCTAACATTGACTAATACTTGGAATATGATTAGCACAACTACAACAACTGTTTGGACTGCTATTTCAGAATTTTTCACAATGATTTGGAATAACATTGTACTGTTTATTACTACAGTTTTACAGGGGATTGCTACATTTTTCACAACAACTTGGACTGCTATTTCAACATTCTTTATGGGCATTTGGAATGGCATTGTAGCCTTTTTGACACCAGTCTTACAAGGGATTGCAGATTTCTTTTCATTGATTTGGAATGGTATTTCTACTGTAATTCAAACGGTTTGGAATTTTATCAGTCAATATTTACAAGCAATTTGGACTGCTATTTCTTACTTTGCAACACCAATATTTGAAGGGATTAAAAATTTTATTACAGGTGTATGGAATACAATTAGTTCTACTACAAGTACGGTTTGGGAAGCGATTAAAAACTTCTTATCTACTTGTTGGAATGGGCTAGTTTCTTTTGTCATGCCTATTTTTAATCGCATTAAAGATTTTATTGCTTCTGTATGGAATACAATTAGTTCTACTACAAGCACAATATGGAACACAATAAAAAATGTTTTATCAAGCATTTGGAATTCTATTGTTTCTGTAGTAACTCCAATTTTCAATAACATAAAATCAGCAATATCTATTGTTTGGAATGCAATTAGTAGTACAAGCAGCAGTGTTTGGAATGGCATAAAATCTACTCTTTCAAGTATATGGGAAGGTATTAAATCAACAGCTTCTAGTGTTTGGAATGGATTAAAAGAAGCAATTATGACACCTGTTCGTTGGGTTACCAGTGCAGTAGAGGGTGCTTTTAATGGAATGAAATCTGCTGTATTAGGTGTTTGGGATGGTATCAAAAGCGGTATCAGAACAGTCATTAATGGCATTATTAGTATGATTAATAAATTCATTGATGGATTTAATACACCTGCTAATCTATTAAATAAAATTCCCGGTGTTGATGCACCAACTATTCCACATGTACCAATGCTTGCAAAAGGTGGTCATGTTCTTGGAGATGGACAATTCATTGCTGGTGAAGCTGGGCCCGAATTATTCAGTAAAAAAGGAAATAAAGTATCGGTTACACTTTTAAGTTCTTCAGAAAAAGCAGCTGGTATTGGTGGACAATTGAACTTACTTACAAGAAATGTTGCAGAAACAATACAAAATGCAGCTGCACAATTGGCACAAATTGTTGCATTTGACGTACCTAATGCATTAGGAGATGCGCTTTTAAATGGTCTTCCTAATATGGCAGGAACAACAACAGGGGAAGGCAGTAATCACCAACCAATTGAAGTTAATTTTTATAATACTGTTCGAAATGAACGTGACATTGATCGTATGTTTGAAAAAGCGGATGATTGGTTTGCACAAAAAGGACGTAACTTAAATATTGGCATAGGGAGGAATTGATTTGCTAGACATTGGTATTAATAAAGAATTAGCGAGTGACTACGGTTTATGTATGGTAGATCGCCCATCAATTCCTACAGCAAAACAAAAAGTAGAGCACATAGAAGTACCAGGAAGACACGGATCACTCACAAAAAAAGGGGCATTTGAGGATGTCCCTTATAAAATTAAATTAAATTTGCTAGAAGAAGAAAATATAAAACCTTTAGTACGTGACATAAAAGTTTGGCTTATGAATGGAAAAACCCTCTATTTTACAGATGATGAGGTATATCGAAAAATCAAACATGTAGAAATTGGTGATATTGCAAATGAAATTGAAGAATTTGGAGAGTTTGAAGTGGAATTTACACTTGATCCTTTTGAATATGTTGAATCCGTTCCATTTGTAATAACGAAATCAGAAATGTTTATGAATATAGGAACATATGAATCTGCTCCTAAATTCGAGATTTTCGGGAATGGTGATGTGCGAATCATGATAAATGACGTTTCCTTTCAGATAAAAGGAGTAACCAATTCTGTTATAGTTGATTCTGAACTTCTCATTGCTTATGAGGGAACAAAGCCAATAAAAACAGTAGGGAGTTTCCCTATTTTCCAAGTTGGAGAAAATACAATTACATGGTCTGGAAATGTAAATAAAATTTTAATTGAACCACGGTGGCGATACATATGATTACACTATATGGAGCAAATGAAACAGATTTTACACACAATGGAATAGGGGTTTTAGACAACAATATTTATGATGCAACTGTTGAGGAAGAACTCAACGGTTTATTTGTATTTACTTTTAGTTATCCTTTATTTGCTCCTCACGGAACAAAAATTGATGGTATGAGCATTGTTAAAGCACCAACACCCGATGGAGATCAATTATTTCGAGTTGTGACACCTAAACCAAGCATGGGTGAATTAAAAGTACAATGTTATCACATTTTCTATGATTTAACTGAGAACTTAATTGAGGATATATTTATTCAAACAACAAACGGAAACGGTGCAATGAATCGTTTATCAGCAGGATGTCAATATAAGCATCCGTTTACCTTTTATTCTGATGTACCAACGATTGCAAGTGCTCGTATTGTACGGAAAAATCCAGTCGAAGTGATTTTAGATAATAATCAAGATAACTCTTTTATCAATCGTTGGGGTGGCGAATTAAAACGAGATAATTTTGATGTGAAAATGTTAAAGAATCGGGGAATGGATAGAGGAGTTGTCATTCAACACAAAAAAGATTTATTAGGATATGAAGGAAATGTTGATTGGAAAAGCCCTGTTACAAGGATTATGCCACAAGGGTTTGATGGTTTGCTTTTACCAGAAAAATATGTTGATAGTCCACTTATAAATAAATATCCTCATCCTAAAATTAGAGTGGTGGAATTTAAAGATATAAAAGCAGCTATTGGAGATCATGCAAAAGATGAAGATGCAGTTCCATTGGAAGAAGCGTATAAATTATTGCGTAAAGCTGTAAAAGAAATGTATGAGATTCAAAGAGTAGATCAACCAAAAGCAACATACAAAGTTGAATTTCTAGAACTATCACAAACAGAAGAATATAAAGACTATGCCGTTTTACAAAAGGTTTATATGGGGGATATCGTTACTATCAACCATGAAGAAGATAACCTTCATATTCAAGCAAAAGTAAATGCATATAAATATGATCCAATTGAAAAGAAATATATCGACTTAACGATTGGGAATTTTAAAGAATCCTTTACAAACTTAGCCAATAAGCTGGATCAGATGCAAAATAACTTAGAAGATATGCCATATGATATTTTAGATGCAGCAAAAGAACATGCAACCAATCTTATTAATAGTGGTTTTGGTGGTCATGTTCGTATTCATCCAGACAGAATTTTAATTATGGATACAAAAGATGAAATGACAGCTACAAAGGTTTGGCAATGGAATATTAACGGTTTAGGGTATTCAAGTACTGGAATCAATGGTCCATATGGACTTGCTATGACAATGGACGGGCGAATTGTAGCTGACTTTATTACCGCTGGAACACTTAGTGGTAATTTAATAAAAGGTGGAGAAATAAACGGTGCTACTTTAAGAACGTCTGATACAAAAAACTACGTAAGTATATCAAAACAATTTATACGTTTGTTTGAGTCAGACATTGCCCGTATGTTTTTAGGATATTATATAAACTCAAGAAAAGAAATGCAGCCCACTATCTTTTTAGGTGGAAACGATGATATAACCGCTTCACAAGGGGCAGTAGCAGTATATCAACAATCTGACTCATATCCCAAAGCTGGCGGTATTGGTATCACAAGAGGGTATATAAGCGGAAGTAAAACAGATTTGTACTTTCCAGCAAATATTTTCTTTGACCAAAACGGAAAGATGATTATAAAAGCGGAAGATTCTTTGAATATAGATTCATTATACTCATACATGAATTTTTCTGCTGCAACAGATTTCGCAGCGAAAAGTAAAAAGAATCTCATGCTTGAAGCGACTGAAGAGAATATGCATTTTACAGCAGGGAAGGGATTTTATTTTCATCAAAATGGAAAGAGAATCTTTTCGGTAAAAACTTCTTCTAGCGGTGATACAGACTTAGTGCTTCAGTATTCTTTGCTACGAAATTCTAATTCTGCAAATGGATACCTTCAAGTTATGTCTGGCACTGGTTCATTTTATGGTGGGATTTTAGCTGCTGATTTTAAAGTATCATCAAAGAAAAAATACAAAACGAACATTCGGGATATTGCGTTTAGTGCATTAGACAAAGTAATGAATTGGGATATTAAACAATACAATCTTAAAACAGATATGGCGAAACTTTATGATATGCGTATGAATCGAAAAGAAGAAGAACCACCAATTACAACTGATGGAATTCCAACACATTATGGTTTAGTTATTCCAAATGAAGAGGAAGAAACAGGCGTAGGTTTATACGGTATGCTTTCACAATTAGCAAAAGGGGTTCAAGAATACGTAACCAAAACAGATGCCAGAATTGAAAAAATAGAACCACAACAACCTAAAGGAAATGTAAAGCATAGAGGAAGACCAAAACGCACAAGAAGACCACCTAGACGTCTTAAAAAAAGTGTGATTGAAAGGAGTATAACGAAATGAGAAACGAAGTAATTACAATTGATTTAGCTGATCCAGTATTCACCAAGACAATTCGTTCACGCCAAAATGATAAAAATGGTTTAAAACTAACTGTATATCTAAAAGATAATGGTAGAGTAGTTGATTTAACTGGATATGTAGCAAAGTATGAAGCAACGAATAATAAACAGTTTATTCGGGATGATGCCAAAATTATTGATGTAAGTAACGGAATCATCGAATATATATTACCTGCTAAAGCAGTCTCAACTTCTAACGAATGGATGGCTTATTTTGTTATAGAAAAGGGAGATTCAGAGCGTACAAGTACACCCGATATCCGAATTGTTTTAAGAAGAGATGTTAAAGAAGGAAATATCAAACTGGAAAGTTATATTTCTGATTTTGAAAAAGCATTGGAACAAGTAGCAGGATATCGAAAAGAAATTGATGATACAAATAAACTAATCGTAGAGTTAACAAAATTAATTAATGCAAATAATGTTCAAGTACCCAAAATCACAACAGATATAGGAGGTGCGTTAATCTCGGTTAGTGATCCTACAAAAAATATTCTTGATGAAATTGTAGCCAGGGGACTAGGGATAAACACAATATATTGTCATGGAAGTGTGCAAGGAAATACACCTAATGCTAAATCTTGGCGTGGCATCTCATTTATAAATTCCCCTACCTATGGATTTATTTTTGCGAAAGATTACCAAAATAAACTTTGGACTAATTATATTGATGATGCAAAAGGCTGGTTAGGTTGGGTTGAACATCCATCGTTTGAAGATGTGAAAAAATTGTTCTCATTATGGGGATTTGACGAGAAGAGATTGCTTTTGAATGGTAAATCAATTTTAGAAGAAGAAACTGATGCTTTAGTTATTAGTAAAGACTCGAAATATAAAAAAGTTAAAGTTGAAGCTGATCTCTTAATCCACAATAAACTTCAAGCTCCTTCTAATGTGGCTGTTTGGTTTCATAAAGAAAAACGCTACAATAGCGGAAAGTGGATTGTAGAGTTTAATGATCTTCCTCGTTGGGGTTTTAATAGAAGTGTAGATCGTTCTGGTGGTCTATTTCACATTAAAGAAAGTGGTATCTATGATGTACATGCTTACCTGTCTGCATTAGCCCAAACAGCGGATGCTGAACATATTCTAGAAATCCACATATTAGATGCAAGTGGAAAAACAATTGAAGAACATGAAATTGCAGGAGAAATTGCGGGCTATGTAAGTAAATGGGTTAGGATGACAGGTAGTTTTCAGTGGTACTTTACAGCAGGGCAAAAATTCAAAGTTGTTTATAACAATAAAGACAAAGATCAGATTTATGTTTGGGAAGCAAGAACTACTGTTACCCAGTTATCAAAAGGTTTAGATGAAAATAGTGCGGTTTAATAAGTAAGTGTGCAAAAGCAGGCTTTTTTATTTTGGATAAAATACGGATTTGATACGCAAACATCTGAATTACATTCACAGTGAATAGGGTTGTCTCATAGTATATAAAGATTGACTTATTAAGATTAATGAAGGGTGTGAGCGTATGGAAGACGTATATAAAAAAATTGAAAGCCTAAAAACGGAACAAAAAGAAATCATGAGAGATATTCGCAATTTAGAAACTCGTACAACTATTAACGAAAAAGACATTTCTACAATTAATAGGCAGTTAGAAAAAATTAGCATGAATACCACATGGATTTTGCGAATTGTTATTAGTGCAATAGTTATGGCAGTTTTAGGATTGATAATAAAAGGTGGTATTTAAAGTATATGTTTAAATGTGATTATAAAGGGGGACAATCGTCTCTCTTTTTATTTTGCTCGAAAGGGGGTGAGAACAATGTAGAAAAAGATAAATAAGAGTCGATTAAAGAGAATCAAAAAATCAAACAAAAAAAATTCGATGGAGATGTTTAATAATGACTAATAATTCTAATGAGGTAAATCAAGCAGTAGTTGAAGAGGTAATTAAAGAGGTCCGAAGACGTTTCGGTTTAATTCCAGGATTCTTCAGTGAGGATAAGGAAGCAGGTGCTATCTTCTTAAATAAAGGTAATTATGAAAGTAGCATTTGGATGGATGGTGAAGGGCTTTTTTATGAGGACGATGTACCTTGGGAAGAGCTTATTATCACAAATGCAGTAGCTGACACTGATACACCTCCAATGCTACGTAGACATGGAAACTGGGTTCACATGACAGGTGCGATTAGATTGGTTAAAAACCAACAAGTATTCACAAGAATAACACCAGATATTGCACCACGCCAAGATTCTTATTTTTCTGCTACAGCGTATTTAGATAACGATCCAAATCGTCCAGTTGCAGCCGATGTGATTGTTCATGCAGACGGAAGAGTTTCTACTTATCTTCCAGAATCGCAAACTCGCTATGTATCATTTTCGCTATCATATCCAATTAAGTAATGGTAAGCAGTAAAGGGTATTGTCAGTTAGATAGCAATGAAAAGGGAGCATAACTGATGCTTCTTTTTTATTGCCCAAAAGGGGATGGGAACGATGGAGGAACAGATTTTCAATTCAATGATTCAACAAGGAGCATTCGCAGCGTTATTCGTGTGGATGCTTTTTACTACGCAAAAAAAGAATGAGCAGCGTGAAGCACAGTATCAAAAAGTCATTGAAAAAAACCAACAAGTCATCGAAGAACAAGCAAAAGCCTTTGGTTCACTATCAAAAGATGTATCAGATATCAAACAAAAAATCCTGGGGAAAGGAAATGTGCAATGAAGAAAACAATGAAACTATGTACTTCTGTTTTTGCAACGCTACTTATTTTATTTTCGTTTGTTACAGGTGCATTTGCTGATAGGGTTTTACTTATTCCAGATTTACCGAAACAACCATATCGCTATGGTGTAGGTGCTTATGAAGGCGTTGTTGCTCACAGTACAGCAACACCAGAAGCACCAGCTATTAATATTCAAAAATATGAGTCTCGTACATGGCGTTCCGCATTTGTTCATTATGCTGTGGATTGGAACGAAACAATTCAAATTGCTGATACAAAATACATTGCTTATGGTGCGGGTCCAGGTGCTAATAAGCGTTTTATACACGTTGAGCTTTGTGAAACAAGGGACTATGGTAAATTTAAACGCTCATATGAAAAGTACGTTAAATTGTTAGCGAAAATCTTAAAAGATAACAATCTATCTGTAGAAAAAGGATTGTGGACTCACTATGATGTAACGAAATATCTTGGCGGCACTGATCATGAAGATCCACTTGATTACTTACGTAGTCACGGTGTATCAGAAGCACAATTTCGTGCTGATGTAAAACGTACATATAATAACAGTGATGTTTCTGTTCCAGAACAATCATCTAAACCAGGCGAACCAGTAGCGAATGTGGAAGGCATTGCATATATTGAAGGTTACAATGTAAATCTTCGCAAGGGACCAGATGCAAGTTACTCTGTTATTCGTCAGTTAAATAAACCAGAATCCTATAAAGTATGGGGAGAAAAAGATGGATGGTTAAATCTTGGTGGGAATCAGTGGGTATATAACAATCCTTCTTACATCAAGTTTGAGAAGAAAGAACCAGTTAATCCGATTGCAGGTAAACGTGTTGTGTCCAAAGTGGACAACCTACGTTTCTATGATTCTCCATCTTGGCAGGATAAAGACGTTGCTGGTACTGTAGATACAGGGTTAGGATTCAAGTTTATTGATAAAGTTTCTGTAAATGGTTCACCACAGTATAAAGTGAAAAAAGGCAGAGATAATGTATATTACATTACAGCTAGTCCGTATTATGTACAAGTAAAATAAAACAGCCGATTCCTATGTGAAACGCACCCCAATTGTTAATTGTGTCTAACAATTGGGGTGCACTTCATATGAGTCGGTTTTTTATTTATGAAGCTTTATTCTCATTTAACATAGTTCCATACTGTACAGCTTTATTTGCATTCACTCTACCATTCTTCCAATAAGTTCCTGTTCCGGAGATTTTATCAGATGTGGTTTCAATAATTTGACGAATTTGTACGTTAGTGTAGCCTTGATTTGCTAATAATCCTGCAACTCCTGCCACCTGTGGGGTTGCCATAGATGTACCACTTAATGATCGGTACGTGTTGCCTTTATACGTAGAGTAGATACTTGAACCAGGGGCTGCTACATCCACCCAGCTTCCATAATTTGAGAAATAAGATTTTTGGTCATTTTGATCTGTAGATGCAACTGCAATTACTTCATTGTAATAAGCAGGATAATTTGGTCTTGTATTTCCATCATTTCCTGCAGCTGCAACTATCACAGCACCTTTATTCCAAGCGTATTGAATGGCTTGTTGTAATGCAGTTCCTCCATTAGAAGCTCCTAAACTTAAGCTAATGACTTTTGCTCCAGCATCGGCAGATTCTCTGATACCTTTTGCTACAGCATCAAGAGTACCACTTCCTTGACTATCAAGTACTCGGACTGCATATATAGAGGAGTGTGGAGCAACTCCTGCAACTCCAATATTATTGTTTGTAAGAGCACCCGCAATACCCGCACAGTGTGTACCATGACCATTTCCATCATCTGATTGGCTATCATTATCTACATAATCATGGCCGTATATAACTTTAGAGGATAAATCAGGATGATTACCTTGTACACCGGTATCGACAATAGCTATTTTGACAGCGGGAGCACTCCTTTGTGCATCCCATGCTTGAGGTGCTTGAATTTTTAGTAGCCCATATTGATTACTAAAATAGGGATCATTAGGAGTCCAAAATGCATGAAAATAATAGTTTGGTTCTGCATATTCTACATCAGGATTATTCTTATAAATCTTTATTTTATCTTTGACAGTACCTTTCGTAAATTTAACAACTTCAAACCTCAAGACATCATCTTTTGATACAACTTCAGCTCCTACTGATTTATGAAATTCTTGAGTTTTACTAAGAGAAGTACCACCTTTAAATTTTACAATAATTTGGTTCGGAACATATTCCTTGGATAAGGATTCTGCATTCGATACTGAGGGGTTAAAAAGGATGCAACCAAAAACCAAAGATAACGCAAGTAAAAAAACACCAATTTTACTTTTCAATAGATAATTCCTCCCTATTATTTTATCTTTGTTGATGTATGTTTCTTTTCAACTATATAGTTAGGTCAAGCGATGTATGATTAGTTTTTAAATTTCTGAAAATTCAATCTAATAAAGCGAGCTATTAATATAGAAGTTGTCCAAAAGACATTTCAATTACCAAAATGGTATTTTAAAGATAAATTTCAAAATAAAAACATGGTTTGGGATTATTTTTATTTCAAAAAGATGTTTGGAAAAGTAAAGGAAGAATGAGAAAGTAACAGTGAACGATTCTTACAATATAAAGTACACAATAGTAAAGACAAAACATACTATATAACAGCAAATGAAGCCTATGTACATGTGAAGTGGGAAATGAAAAAAGAGCATTCTGAATTGAGGAGAATGCTCTTTTTTTGTGGTTCTCTCGAATCTATTAAAAATTATATGTAGTCAATGCTCAATGTATTCATATAAAACTAAAAGTGCTATCTTCCCCAGTTGAAAATGGCACTTTTCTCTGTTTCTATTAGGATATAAGGCTTCTTCTTCACGCTTAATTTTTATAATAATTCTTCTTTTTTCTTTGACAACAGAAAAAGCTGACCACAATTAGTCAGCTTTTGTATACCATAATCATACTAGATTAACATAATCTATGATTTATTGGTATAAACTCAAAAGGCGTGTCTTTTTCCTCTAAGAATGCGTATTTTGATAATATTTCACATTGAAAATCTTACCAATGTTTTCGACTACAATGACAACAAATAATGAAACATTTACAACAACACTTTTCTTTCTTAGGTTTACAACAATCACACTGGTGCTTGTCTTTAGATTTCCAATCATCACAATGACGCTTCTTTTTACACTTACAACAATCACACTGGTGCTTGTCCTTAGACTCCCAACAATCATGTTCCCAGCACATTTCTATACCTCCCTTCAATTAAGGATCATATTATTCTATGTTTTAGTAAAAAAACTGCTTGTTTACTAACCTATTATTCTACTTATATATAATAGAATAGTGTTTACTTAAATATAGAGATAATACATATAATGGTTTTTATTAGTTTCAATAATGAATAGTAGTAATTATCTTAGGATGAAAAGCATATTAGTTATAGAATTTATTTTCGTATAAGGGGAATGAAAAGAATGAACAGAGTAGGAAAAACTGATTTTGTTTCTGGATTTGTACCTAATCATAACCATGGATCAGTGGATTATACATCTGTTGAGGCAGGACATGTACATCAATGTTTAGATGTTACATCCCCACCAATCCCTGCGCAGGATGGAGGACACATACATTACACAGAAGGATATGTTCTTTTTGAGGATGGACATACGCATTATTATAAGGCATATTCTGGATCAGCAATTCCGGTTGGGAATGGGATGCATGTTCATTATTATGATTTTTATACGACTGAGGATGATAGGCATAAACACTGTATTAAGGGAGTAGATCAACCAGCCCCAGGTGACAAATGGAATTTGTATAAAAACACCTTTTATGTAAAAAAGGTATCTTGTTAGAAGTTATTATAAAATTCAGAAATAATAATACACTTCCTAACTGTAGTGTCTCAATTTTTATATACAGTAAAATGATGAGATTTAGAAAATAAGGAGTGATTTTTATGTCTAGTCATCAACCTATTTCTAACCAACCTATTCCTGGTCATTTTGTTATGGATCCTCAACGAGCAATGCTTCTACCACCAGAATTGAAAGCAGCTCCATCAGAATCATTAACAGAACAACTTTTTATTGAAAGGTCATTAACAGAAAATCAATTTTGGTTAAGAATTATGAAGGAACATGCTCTATTTCTTAGTGAAGGATTTAATCGGAAAGATACAAATTTAATTCAACAAGTAGAACAGTTTTTTCAACTTTTTGACCGACATTTGCAAAAATCGTTTTCTATTCCTCAAACTGTTCAAGCAGTTAGGCAATTAAATGAGGAAAGTATTCAACTCGTTTATGCATTTCGTAATTATAAAAGAAATCTGTTAATTTTAATTATTAATTGTAAAGTAAGTGGGTTCAACTTTCCGTTATTAGTAGATCATATTGCACGTGAAGCAGAATATTTTATGAGGACGCTTCAAAAGTTTAATGAAGGAAAAATGGATCCGATTCAGGATGCAATTATTAGTGAAAATGTATTTTGGCTACGGATTATGATGGAGCACTCTCGTTTTATTGCCTCCTTGCTTGATCAATCAGAACGAAATTTAGTTCATACTGCTTTAAAATTTGGTGATGATTTTGAAGTTCTTCTTGGTCAAGCGAGGGATGTTGAATCAATGTTATATCAAAAGCAACCAACATATCCAATTATCGGAAAAATGAATAAAGATAGTGAAAATGCTACAGTTGAATTGAGGAATTTCAAAAAAGCTGGATTAGAGCTTATTCAAACATGTCAAATTAAAAATGTAATTAATCCGTTACTAGCTGATCATGTAACAAGGGAAGCGGAGCACTTCCTTTTTATGATTCATGTTTTGGAACAACGATTAAAACAAAAACAAATGGAACAATCTGTACAGTGAGAAAATTTATAATTTGTAATTTTTTTATTTATAACAAACACAGTGGATGAGATGGTTAAATTAGAATAGATATATTCTTATTAGAACATAAATTTTTAGCAGCTGTATATATAGCTGCTTTTATTTTTCTAGCATTTTTTAATATTTATAAGGAAGATATTTTAAAAGGTAAAGAACAAATGAAAAGAAAAACCGACTCATAATGTAGTCGGTTTTTTATTTACTTTTAAAGATTTTTGGCTTTTTCAAGTAAATCAACCACTTGTGTATGTTTCTCTTTTAATTCCTCATCATGTTTATATATAATAGAAGAAAGTGAAAAAATAAATATCTTTGTCGTCATCTTGTTGGTGTAAACCTTATGCGTTTAATGGCGACAAAACATATTTATTTTGTGCCATTTGGGCAAGATGCACCAGAAAAAAAACCAAATTCAATGGTAGCTCGTATGGAACTTCTTGAAGATACAATTATAGAAGCAATAGAAGGGAAGCAATTACAGCCAGTTGTTGTAGAAAAATTCAGATATATGAATTAAAAAACGAAAAAAAACAGACAATTTTTTACGAAACCATCATTCTTATCGCAGAATATGATAAAATTAATGTTATTAAGATTAGAAGGAGTACTCTATACTCCTTCTAATTCTAAGTATAGAAGGATTGGTATCTAGAAAGGGGCATAGTGATGGAAAAGGAAAAATCTTTTCATGTCGCTGTAGTTGGAGCAACCGGCGCAGTTGGTGAACAAATGTTAAATACTTTAGAGAAACGAGAATTTCCAATTGGGAAGTTAACGTTACTTTCATCTAAACGTTCTGCAGGCAAGAAGCTTGTATTTAAAGGAGAAGAATTCACAGTACAAGAAGCAACTCCTGAAAGCTTTGAAGGAGTCGATATTGCACTCTTTAGTGCAGGTGGATCTGTATCGAAACAACTAGCACCAGAAGCAGCAAAACGTGGTGCAATTGTGGTTGATAATACAAGTGCATTCCGTATGACAGAAAATGTACCACTTGTTGTACCTGAAGTGAATGAAAATGACTTAAAAGAACATAGTGGTATCATTGCAAATCCAAACTGTTCTACAATTCAAATGGTAGTTGCTCTTGAACCAATTCGTCAGCAGTTTGGTTTAAAACGAGTAATCGTTTCCACATATCAAGCTGTGTCAGGTGCAGGTGCTGCTGCAATTGAAGAGCTTCATGAACAATCACAAGCAATCTTAAATGGAGAAGAAGTAAAAGCAAATGTTTTACCTGTATCAGGTGACAAAAAACATTTCCAAATTGCTTTTAATGCCATTCCACAAATTGATAAGTTTCAAGATAATGGATTTACATTTGAAGAAATGAAAATGATTAATGAAACGAAAAAAATTATGCATATGCCCGATTTAGAAGTAGCAGCGACATGTGTACGTTTGCCAGTTGTATCAGGTCATTCTGAGTCCGTTTACATTGAAGTGGAAAAAGAAGGCGTAACTGTAGAAGAACTGAAAAACTTGCTTGCGGATGCGGAAGGAATTGTACTGCAAGATGATCCAGCAGAACAATTATATCCAATGCCATCTACTGCGGTAGGGAAAAATGAAGTATTTGTTGGGCGTATTCGTAAAGATTTAAATAATGAAAAAGGATTCCATCTTTGGGTCGTATCTGATAACTTATTAAAAGGTGCTGCATGGAACTCTGTTCAAATTGCAGAACGATTAGTAAAATTACAATTAGTGTAAACGGCTAAGAGAAGGTGCAAAAAATGAAAATTATTGTTCAAAAATTTGGTGGTACATCGGTACGTGATGAAAACGGACGTAAGCATGCACTTCACCATATTAAAAAAGCATTAGATGCTGGTTATAAAGTAGTTACGGTTGTATCAGCTATGGGACGTAAAGGTGAACCATATGCAACGGATACATTATTAAGTCTTGTAAATCAACAGGAATCTAGCATTTCAAAACGTGAGCAAGATTTATTATTATCATGCGGAGAATTAATCTCGGCAATCGTCTTTTCAAATATGCTAAATGAAAATGGTGTGAAAGCAGCAGCACTAAATGGTGCACAAGCTGGTTTTGTAACAAATGATGATTTTACGAATGCAAAGATTATTGAAATGAATTGTGATCGTATACATGGAGAGTTACAAAACGTAGATGCTGTTGTTGTTACTGGATTCCAAGGGCGAACTAAAGAAGGCGATACGACAACACTTGGACGCGGAGGTAGTGATACTTCAGCTTCAGCACTAGGTGTTGCGCTTCAAGCTGAATATATCGATATTTTTACTGATGTAGAAGGTGTGATGACTGCTGATCCAAGGATTGTAAAGGATGCGCGTCATCTTCAAAACGTAACATATAATGAAATTTGCAACATGGCTTATCAAGGTGCAAAAGTTGTTCATCCGCGCGCCGTTGAAATTGCAATGCATGCAAAAGTACCACTTCGTGTGCGCTCCACGTACTCTGATAGTGAAGGGACACTTATTGCTGCATATGATGGTGCTACAAAAGGCCGTGATGTAGAAGAACGACCTGTTACAGGTATCGCTCACGTATCAAACGTGACGCAAATTAAAGTGCTTGCAAAAGACGGATCGTATGATTTACAAAAGCATGTTTTTAAAGAGATGGCAAATGAAGGAATTAGTGTAGACTTAATTAACATTTCGCCTACAGGTGTGGCTTACACAGTAAATGATAATGTATCAAGTCGTGCTGTTGAAGTTCTTCATAAGCTTGGATATGATCCGATCGTGACGGAGCACTGTGCAAAAGTATCTATTGTAGGAGCTGGAATGGCAGGTATTCCAGGGGTTACTGCGAAAATTGTCACAGCATTGGCAGAAAAAGGTGTTCAAATTTTACAATCGGCAGATAGTCATACGACCATTTGGGTGCTTGTAAAAGAAGTAGATTTAGTGGAAGCTGTGAATGCATTGCATAGTGCGTTTGAGCTTTCAAAAGAAAAGCAACTGGAACAATAAGGAGTGAGACCATGATAGATTTTGGGACAATTGCGACAGCGATGGTAACACCGTTTGATAAAAATGGAAACGTCGATTTTGCAAAGACAACTAAATTGGTAAATTATTTAATTGATAACGGTACAACAGCAATCGTGGTAGGAGGAACAACCGGAGAGTCTCCTACATTGTCATCAGAAGAAAAAGTAGCGTTATATCGCCATGTTGTATCTGTTGTCGATAAAAGGGTGCCCGTAATCGCTGGAACAGGTAGTAATAATACACATGCTTCTATCGAATTAACGAAGAAAGCTACAGAAGTTGGTGTCGATGCAATTATGTTAGTGGCGCCGTATTATAATAAACCGAGTCAAGAAGGCATGTATCAGCATTTTAAAACAATTGCTGAAAGTACAGAACTTCCGGTTATGCTATATAATGTTCCAGGACGATCTATTGTACAAATCTCCGTTGATACAGTTGTTCGTTTATCAGAAATACAAAACATTGTTGCAATTAAAGATGCTGGCGGCGATGTATTAACAATGACAGAAATTATTGAAAAAACAGCGGACGACTTTGCTGTATACAGCGGTGATGATGGTTTAACGTTACCAGCTATGGCAGTTGGAGCTAAAGGTATTATTTCTGTTGCATCTCATGTGATTGGAAATGAAATGCAAGAAATGATTGCGGCATTCCAAGCAGGAGATTTCAAAAAAGCACAGAAATTGCATCAGTTACTTGTCAAAGTGACAAATGCATTATTTATGGCGCCGAGCCCAACTCCAGTCAAAACAGCGTTACAAATGGTTGGATTAGACGTAGGATCTGTACGTCTTCCACTTCTTCCATTAACAGAAGAAGAACGATTAACATTACAAGAAGTAATCCAATCGATTCCTCGCTAAATAAAAAATGGCTTAGTAAAAACTAGGCCATTTTTTATTTATCATTTTAACCGAGAAGACCCCCTCCTCTAAACGAAGTGAAGGCGGGGGTAGTTCAATTTATATAAAATTTCTATGCTTCTCTTCTCTTTCTCGCAAATTAACTTGTGTTCTATTTCTGGTATCAGTTATAATATGGCTAAGTAGCTTAGTACGGGTATGCTTAGCAAAATTGGAAAAAATTATGGTTTAACGGAATTTTTATATCATATCGCATAAGATATTTGATTTATATAATGAAAGAGAGGTGAAACCTGGTTTAAAAAACGAACAAGAACATGATATCGCATAACGGTAAGGACATTCGTCTTGGACGGTGAATATATGGTGGTTGTAGAGCTTCCCTGGTGTCTCTACGATTTTAGTGAAATCAGTGTTTGTAAGATTTTTAAACCAGGCAACAACATGAAGAGAAAAGAGATTGATTCTGTAAAGGTATTTGCTCTTGGTGGAGTAGGTGAAATCGGGAAAAATATGTATTGTGTGGAAATTGATTCCGAAATTTTTATTGTGGATGCAGGATTGATGTTCCCGGGAGACGAAATGTTTGGAATTGATATTGTTATCCCTGACATTACATATTTAGTAGAAAATCAAGAGCGAGTAAAAGGTTTATTTATTACACATGGTCATGAAGATCATATTGGTGGAATTGTTTATGTGCTGCGCAAACTTTCCATCCCGGTGTATGCAACGAAGTTAACGGTAGGTCTTATACAAGAAAAACTCGGTGAAGCGGGAATGCTAGGCCGTGTAGACTTAAAAACAATTGATTCGAATTCGGCTGTAGAATTTAATACGACAACGGTTTCATTCTTTGGAACAACACACAGTATCCCAGATTCTGTTGGTGTGTGCTTCCATACATCACAAGGAGCCATTGTATATACAGGAGATTTTAAATTTGACCAAACACCAATTGGCAACAGTGGGGCAGACCTTGGAAAGATGGCGCAAATTGGAAATGAAGGCGTTCTTTGTCTGTTATCAGATAGTACAAATGCTGAACGTCCTGGTTACACGGGGTCTGAAAAAGAAGTTGGTATAGAAATTTCAAAAGTATTTTATAATGCAGAAGGACGTATCATCGTTGCTTCTTTCGCATCTAATGTACATCGTATTCAACAAGTATTTGATGCAGCTGCTGAAACAGGCCGTAAAGTGGCCGTTGTAGGTCGTAGTATGGTAAAAGTGGTAGATATTGCAAGGCGTCTTGGATATTTAGACGTTCCAGATGGTATGGTTATTTCATTGCAAGAGGTAGATAATTTCCCGGAGAAGAAGGTAGCGATTTTAACAACTGGTAGTCAAGGGGAACCGATGGCAGCTCTTTCAAGAATGGCAAAGCAAGCTCATAAACAAATTTCAATCCGTAAAGGAGACACAGTTATCATTGCAGCTTCTCCAATTCCGGGAAATGAAATATCAGTATCTAAAATTATTGATTTATTATTTAGGGCTGGTGCAGAAGTTGTTTATTATGGAGAAAGAAAAGTTCATGTTTCGGGTCATGGTAGTCAAGAAGAATTGAAATTGATGCTGAATTTAATGAAACCGAAATATTTTATACCCGTACACGGCGAATTTCGTATGCAAAAAGCACATGCGTATTTGGCGGAAGATGTTGGTGTCTTGAAAGAAAACATTTTTATTGTAGAAAAGGGCGATGTAATTGCTTTTGAGGGCGAAGAGGCAAAGCAAGCTGGTAAGGTACAAGCGGGTAATGTTCTTATTGATGGATTAGGTGTAGGTGATGTCGGAAATATTGTCTTGCGTGATCGTAAGATGTTATCACAAGACGGAATTTTAGTCGTTGTTGTAACGCTTGGAAAAGATGAGAAAAAGATCATCTCTGGACCAGAAATTATTTCGCGTGGTTTTGTGTATGTTCGTGAATCTGAAGCGTTAATCGAAAGGTCTACAGATATTGTACGTACAATTGTTGAACAGTCCATTAAAGAGTATTCTATTGAATGGTCCATGCTAAAACAAAATATTCGTGAATTATTAGGACAGTTTCTGTATGAGGAAACGAAGAGAAAACCGATGATTTTACCAATTATCATGGAAGTATAAGAAAAACCACCTTTATCGGTGGTTTTTTCTTTTTTATCCCTATCGCATGAAATTTACAACTTAAGAAATAATAGTTGTATAAGAGTGAAAGGGGATGCGACATGACAGAACGTGATGGTTTAACAAATGAGGAAAAAGAAGCAGAACCGAAAGAGGATTCAAAAGAGGCGTCAGTAATAGAAAAAATCCAACAACTTGGTCAAACGAATGTTCCGCAAATGAATGAATCACGTATTCACTGCTTAACGATTGTTGGACAAGTAGAAGGACATGTGCAGCTTCCACCGCAAAATAAAACGACGAAATATGAACATGTAATTCCACAAATTGTGGCAATTGAGCAAAATCCAAAAATTGAAGGGTTACTTTTATTGCTAAATACTGTTGGTGGTGATGTTGAAGCTGGGTTGGCAATCTCTGAAATGGTAGCTTCATTATCGAAGCCAACTGTATCTTTGGTTTTAGGTGGAGGGCACTCGATAGGTGTGCCAATTGCAGTGTCAACAGATTATTCGTTTATTGCTGAAACTGCAACGATGACGATTCATCCAGTTCGTCTGACGGGTCTTGTTATTGGTGTGCCGCAAACATTTGAGTATTTGGATAAAATGCAAGAACGTGTAATTCGATTTGTAACAAAACACTCAAAAGTGACGGAAGATCGTTTTAAAGAGCTTATGTTTGCGAAGGGAAATTTAACACGAGATATTGGAACAAATGTAATTGGAATAGATGCAGTAAAGTATGGCCTTATAGATGATGTCGGTGGTATCGGGGATGCGATTCGAAAGTTGAATGAATTAATAGACATGCGAACAGATGGAAATCAAGACGGGAAGTTGCTGCAATGATTTTGTATACAATTATGCCAGAGCAACTTGTTTATCAGGCTGATTATTCACAGTATGAACAACAAAAAATAGTGAATGTAAATGGAGTAGAGATGATTGTATCTGAAGAGGGTAGTCAATATTATTCCGTTGTTCGTGTGCTAAGTACAAATCCATCCCACTACTTACAGTATGAACCAGGCCAGAAAATAACCTTTTAGCAAAAAGCAGGATTTTGTGTAGAAGCTATGGTATAATATAAAAAACAAGACGGTTGAGCAGCCATGATTAGGCTGCTTTCTTCTGTTCATTTGACATTTTACAAGAAGTGTAAAATGTCAAATGAACAGATCTAGAAGATGTGATGAACAACATGTAGAGAATACTTTCAATGAATGAAAGTCGTACTTAATTTTTGGACTTGGGGTGAAGAAATGGCAAAACAAAAGCAAAGAGGGACGAAATCAAAAGCAAGACGTACGATAAAGCCAACTTTGTATTACGAAATCGTCGGATTGACTCTTTTTGCACTTTCAATCATTACAATTTTACAGCTAGGTATTGTAGGGAAATCGTTTGTTTTCTTCTTTCGCTTTTTCTTTGGTGAATGGTACATAATTGGTGTGCTTGGTGTGATTGCATTATCGATTGCATTTGTTATAAAGCGCGCATGGCCAAACCTTTTAAATAAACGGTTAATCGGTGTCTATTTAATTGTATTAGCAATAGTAATGTTTAGTCATATTACATTATTTAATTTGCTTTCAAAAGAAGGAACCGTAGAAAATACATCTGTGATTGTCAGTACAAAAGATTTATTTTTTTATGAGATGAAGAAAGGTGTAGTAGAGTCCGTTCACTTAGGCGGGGGGATGGTTGGTGCCCTTATGTTTGCTACATGCTACTTTTTGTTTGATGAAGTAGGAGCCTACATTATAGGTATCATTCTTGTTATTCTTGGTATACTTTGCATTACAAACAAACACATTGGGGAAGTGTTAGCCCCGGTTGGACGAATACTCAGAAGTCAATTTCAGGGGATGCAAGGGGATTACAAGGATTGGAGATCGAAACGTACTGCTGAACAAACAGAAAAGAAAAAAACGACAAGGCGTACGCGTAGTGAACGTTTTGATAGCGAAGAAGAAATTACTGAGCCGTTAGAAGAGATAGAAATTGGACCGCCAATTATTTCGAATTTTACAGAGAACTATCCAGTTAGTGAAGAAAAAGATAAGGAAAGTGAAGATGAGATTGCAAATGAGTTGATTGCGCCGCCTTCTATGGCAGAGGAAGAGATTCCATCTGCATCAAAAGAACGAACACAAAAGAAACGAGGAGAAAAAATTGTTGAATCTCTGGAAGGAGAAACAAAAGCTCTTCCAATGCAATTTTCAAATGTGGAAAACAAAGATTACAAGCTTCCTTCTATCGATATATTGAAGTTCCCAAAAAATAAACAGGTTACAAATGAAAATGAGAAAATTTATGAAAATGCTCGTAAGTTGGAACGTACTTTTCAAAGTTTTGGTGTAAAGGCAAAAGTAACGAAAGTGCATAAAGGACCTGCAGTTACGAAATATGAAGTGTATCCTGATATGGGAGTAAAGGTAAGTAAAATTGTTAGTTTGAGTGATGATTTAGCACTCGCATTAGCTGCGAAAGATATTCGTATTGAGGCCCCTATTCCTGGGAAATCCGCGGTAGGGATTGAAGTTCCAAATTCAGAGGTTTCTATGGTAACGCTTAGAGAAGTACTTGATTCGAAAGCGAATAATCATCCGGAAGAAAAGTTATTAATTGGTCTTGGGCGTGATATTACTGGTGAAGCAGTATTAGCACGTTTAAATAAGATGCCCCATCTATTAGTAGCTGGAGCGACTGGTAGTGGAAAGAGTGTATGTATTAATGGTATTATTGTTAGTATTTTAATGCGTGCCAAACCACATGAAGTCAAATTAATGATGATTGATCCGAAAATGGTAGAGTTGAACGTATATAATGGTGTTCCGCACTTATTAACACCTGTTGTAACGGATCCGAAAAAAGCATCACAAGCTTTGAAAAAAGTTGTGAGTGAGATGGAGCGTCGCTATGAATTATTTGCTCATAGCGGAACGCGTAACATTGAAGGATATAATGAATACATTAGACATCATAATGAACAATCAGAAGCAAAACAGCCTGAGCTTCCATACATTGTTGTTATCGTGGACGAGTTGGCCGATTTAATGATGGTTGCTTCTTCAGATGTAGAAGATGCAATTATGCGCCTAGCACAGATGGCACGTGCTGCTGGTATTCATTTAATTATTGCGACGCAGCGCCCATCTGTTGATGTTATTACAGGTGTTATCAAAGCGAATATTCCATCACGTATTGCGTTTGCTGTGTCTTCACAAACTGACTCTCGAACGATTCTTGATGGCGGAGGCGCTGAAAAATTATTAGGACGAGGGGATATGCTGTTCATACCAATTGGAGCATCGAAACCAGTTCGTGTACAAGGTGCATTTTTATCAGATGATGAAGTGGAAAGAGTTGTGGAATATGTTGTTGGACAACAAAAAGCGCAATATCAAGAGGACATGATTCCACAGGATGTACCAGAGACAAGAAAAGAAGTAGAAGATGAATTATATGATGAAGCGGTTCAGCTTGTTGTAGAAATGCAAACGGCTTCTGTTTCTATGTTACAACGTAGATTCCGAGTGGGATATACACGTGCGGCGCGTTTAATTGATGCGATGGAGATGAATGGTGTAGTTGGACCTTATGAAGGTAGTAAGCCGAGAGAAGTTTTGATTAAAGATATACAAGAAAAAAGTTCTTAATAAAAAAGCCCAATTGTTTACAATGAACTGTACCCCGAATCGTGGACACTTAAAAAAAGTCCATGCTTCGGGGTTTTTGTGTATCTTTACACTCATTCCTCGTTATAATGGAAACAATGATAAAAGTGAGGTACGGGAAATGAGTAAAATTATTTTTAATGAAATGCAAATGAAGCAACTAGAGAAGAATGAAAATGTCGTGAAGGTATCAGAACGTTCTATTACCTATTGTTCTGATTTTAAAATAAAAGCTGTGAAAGAAAATCAAAGTGGGAAAGGTCCAAATCAAATCTTCCTGGAGAATGGATTCGATTTAGAGATCATTGGTGAAAGAAAACCAAATCAATGTTTAAAACGTTGGAGAAAAACGTATGAACAATTTGGAGAAGAAGGATTCTATACGGAACGCCGTGGAAAAGGAAGTGCTGGTCGCCCTTCTACAAAAATGTTATCTTCCGATGACAAGCTAAAGAAAGCAGAACCTCGTATTGCTTTTCTAGAAGCGGAACTGGCATTCTTAAAAAAGTTAGACGAACTCGAAAGGCAGGCGTTACAGAAGAAACGTTAACACCATGTGAAAAATATACACTCATTGAACAAACGATTCGTCGCTTCAACTTTCCACGCATGGTGCGTTAT